>NYXM01000170.1 GCA_002685655.1 Planctomycetaceae bacterium | reverse complement strand
GGACTCGCTCCGGATCTGATTCAGCGTCTCTTCGGAGTCGGAATCGGCGGCGGCATTGAGAATTGTAGAGAGCCAGTCCATGTTGGTCATCCTCCTTCATTGAAGATACCGGGAGTATAACAGCGTCCTGTTCGACGAGTATCGGGTGGCGCAATAACTCCACTTTTGCCGCTCGTCGCAAGGGCTTCGGGGCACCGAACATACCCCACGTTATCAGACGGTGCTGGGGGTTGGAGCTTGTCTCATCAACCGCCCAATCGTCAGCTTGCGAAAGCTCCAAGGCAGAAATACGACGTAGGCCCGAGTTCCCAAATTGAGGCCCCAAAGTCTGTTCAGGAATTGGGAAGTCCGGATTGCGATAAGTTGCTGGTGGAAAGCCACTTCTCGGTTTTCGTGTGAAACTTTTCGTCCCTTTGTGCAAAGATACCCAAAAGAGAAAAAGAGCCAGGGGAAAAATCCGAGGGGAAACGGAAGCGGCCGGCACGGGAAAAGAAGATTCGGACCAGCGTCGGGATTACAGTGACGCTGAAAGCTCGCAAGCTGCTGAAAGATGAACAGGTGGAAGCAGCGTTGCGGGAAGTGCTGGCGGAGTTGGAGCGGGCGGCGTAAAAAATTGGCCGTCGCAAACGCGTCGCCCGCCGAGCCGCCGCATCGGCCTAGCAACCCGCCCGTGGGAAGTTTGCAGGGCCCGTCCCCTCGGTGTAAGCTATTGCTAAGGTAACGGTTACACTGGTTCGCCGTGGCGGAGGATTTCAAGTCTGCCTCGGCATGGCCGCTGCTGTTTACACCCCGAGGACTGTTCAAGCCGGTTTCGACTACTTCGGTAATGGGCGGGTAGCAGCATGCCTGGTGGGCCATCTTCTGTTGGGAGGTACTGACTGTGGGAAACCCCGAGCATGTGAAAGTCGTCCTTGCGGGCAGATTCGCTGTGCTCGACTGGCGTAAGGAACATGAAGGCCAACGCTTGGACCTGCGCGAAGCTGACCTACGGGGGGGTGAGCTGTTACAGACCAACCTAGAACGAGCCGACCTGCGAGGAGCCAACCTGCGGGGAACCGTCCTGCGGCTGGCCAACTTGATACAAGCCGACTTGCGGAAAGCCGACCTCCGGGAAGCGGACCTGTCGGGGGCCGTGTTGTTTCAAGCCGACCTCCGGGGAGCCGACCTGCGGGGAGCTGATCTGGATCGAACCGACTTTAAAAATGCCCACATGAGCCTCGTACAGCGAATCCAAGGCTGGCGGGGCGTATGGCGTAAATGAGCGCCCCAGGGCGCATTGTCGGAACTCAAATAACGACGCGTTCAATCTCGTCTAGAGAAACCTGATCACTCGTACGGTCATAAAGCTTGGTCGTGCGAGGGCTTTCGTGGGCGTCGTAGGCGAGCACAACAACGCGGCATTGGTCCTGTTCATGGGCTCGTGCGGCTCGCTCTCGATGGCGGGTGGGCTGAAACTCTGGCATTTTTCGGCCATAATTGATCCGCGCAGAAAGATCCAGCCGCAGACTTCGAGAAATAGATAGCGGCCGGCTGGCGAATGCGCCCGATCAAACGACCGGTTTTTGAAACGTGTTTCTCGACGCAGCTAAAACTGGTATCAAGCCGGTTATCGAATTAAGTACGGCTCAATCTCCTCGGCGTTGAGGGTCCCACTTTTGGTTAAGTTTCCTGACAGCTGATTGAATGTTTGCCACCGGTTCCGCAGAAATTCCTCCATGAAAACTACCGCGTCATTCCGTGCTTGTAACAGTTTACAATCAATGTCGTGTCGCTCAGCGTACTTTGTTAGCTCGCGGATGTTCCTTTGGTCCCCAACAACCGCGTCGTCGTACGATTCGTCGTAGAGAAGCTGCTCTACGACTTGTCCTGCCCAGTGCATCGCCGCGTCGACGCGACAATCATTGTCGTCGAGATCGCGCTCATCAAGCCGCTTTGAGAGTCGATCTAAGCAGTGACCTAAGGACCACGAATGATCGAGCCAAGCAGGAAGCGCCGTCACGTAGTGAAATCGACGGTGATATACTCCGCATTCGAGCAGCGAGCCGACGAGGAAATGGGCCAGTTCGTGCTGTGCAACACGCAACACAAGTAACTCTTCGACCTCGAATGCAAGTACACGGCCAGAGAATAGATTCTGCGCCTCATCGGTCCGTCGTCCGTCAATCTCGAATTCCCGCTCATCGTCCCAGACCCGCCAAACGTTTGCGACAACCGGATCGCCAAAGAAGTCTAGCTTCTCTGTTGCCGCCGATCGCTTGAGACTGAACTCTTCAAGAGAGGCTAGCTTCGGTGCATTCGGAGTGGGATTGATTTCGTTTGGTGGTCGAATTGGATCGAAGACAACGAATGTTCGAACAGTCATGCTTCGACGAATGCCTCGTTAACCAATTTCGGGCGGACTCTCCACATTGTACTCTCGACCACCAGCCACACGCGTGCGGTAACTCCAACGTCGTTCCGAAAACCCACCGTTTTTTGCGATCGTCCGCTTTCGCTTCGGAGCGAGCGAAAATCCCGTCCCCCAGATTCGCTTCTAACGAACGATCTCGGGTCGAGTGGACTCCTGAGACCTACCTTTCAAGGACCCCTACAAGGAGCAATCTTTCCCGGGCTGGTCCTTCAGCACGCGTGGACGTTTCTTAGTTCGGCGAAAAGCCGGATTGTTAGTATGCCACATCGTGGCTGGCACTCTCGAGCGTCGATCGCCGCCGCTTGTCATAAACTTGTGTGGTTGTGATGTGTCGATGACCGAGTAACTCCTGGACCTTGGCAATGTCGACGCCGAGATCCAGCAACCTGGTGGCACACGTCGCCCGCAAGCTATGGGGCGAGTAGATACACTCGCGGTAGGTTCCTTGTTCCGTCTCGACCGTCTTCATCGCACCAGGCAACCGCTCCAAATAGCTCATGAGGATCAGGTACATGGTGTTACTGGCCAGATGTCGATTGGCCAGCTCTGTGCTGTTTCGCGGTCCTTTGCGAGGGCGGAAGAGGGGACCACGCGTGATCTCAGCCATCTCGATGTACTCGGCGATCGCTGATGCGGCTTGCGGATGAATGCCGATCGAGCGGCGTTTGTCACCCTTCTCAGTGATCCGGATCACCGCCGAGTCTTCCTCGTTGCGAAAGTCACCGACGTTGAGCTTGCAGGCGGCCCCGATACGAATCGCACTGAACAGAAATAGTTTGATGAGGGCTCGGTCTCGATAGTCGATCAGCTCTTCCCCGTCGGCCAGGCCCATCAGCTGCCGAGCCCTTGTGGGGCTCAAGGCCGCGGTATCTTTCACGGCATCGGTCGACGATCTGGCGATGAACTGTGCATGAGCAGGGTTTGGCACCGTGATGGGAAGCCGCATCTCGGCAGCGGATCCCTGCAGATATTTGTAGAGGGAGGAGACCGAAGAGACTCGACGATTGATCGTCTTGGGTGCATATTCTTCCTCGATCATCCAGTCACGCCATCGCTGCACGTCCCCGACGGTGATGGTGAACAGCTTCATGCCTTGGCGTGGCCAGTCGATCGCCAGAAACTCCAGCAGGGCCATCACGTCATTGCGATAGGCTCGCTGGGTGTTCGGACTTTCACGACGCGTCACCCATCGCTCAAACAGCTCCGCGACGGACAGATAGAACTTCCGGACTTTGGCTGCGGCCGCCGGCGTGCCTTGGTTCACCAGGATCGGCGGCAGCAATTCCGCGTCGATGGCTACCAGCGGCGCTGGTTTGGGCCGACCAGGATCTCGGACCTCCACAACGTCTCGGAGTACAAGTTCTTTCTGTCCCGGTGATGATTGCAATCGTTTTCGAGCCATGTTGTTACCTACGGAAAGTATCGGATCCCCTCCCGGTCGATCTTTAGATATTATTGATGATAACAGATTTTATCATCAATAATAAGAGATTCTGAGACGAGAGGGGATTCGGAGCAAAATGGCTGCTTGAAGTAAGTCAAAGAAGTCTCGATCGAGCGTCAGACGAATACGCCTCGTGACAGTATCGAGCGGATCAAACAAGAGCTGCCAATGGTGGCTTCAACCTGGTGCGTCATCAAACGGTGGTTTTGTGAGACACCTTTGATCGACATTCGGATTCATGGAATACCTCGTGTGCCGTTCGAGTGCCACTGGCGGTAGTCAAGTGGTACCGTCCGACGTTGCCTTGCGCGAGGGTTGCGATGTGAAGACATGCGTCTTGAAGGTGACACCCCGCGAGCCTTTGGCACGGTCTGACCCTCTGAGACCCGCTGATCCGACGCCATCTCATCGTTTCAGTAGCTAGAGGAGATCTCTCTTCAAAGAATCTTGCTCAAAGCAGAAATGGATCACTTCGTTCAAGTCCCTGTTGGTGCATCGGAGGCATTTGCGCACATCTATCGCTCGGGCCTTTTCCCGGAACGCCGTGCTGTGGTAGACATCGGCGAAACCATGCTCTTGGTAATCCCCGAGATCGAAATCACGTCGATCACAGCAGGCGTAGATCCTACCATTGGCGCCAAGGACAGGCAGAAAAAACGGCGAGTAGCACTTTTTCCACTCCCGCTCAAACCACACACCCTCCATCTTTTTCGTGATGCCGAAGATCTTGAAATCTTCTGTCTCCAACTGCTGCCTACACCGGCTGACCATCTTCAAGGCTGCGTCCATAATGGCACGCAGACGTTGATCTTCTACTTCCGATCGAAGGCACACCGGCCGGAAGTGAACAAAGTCGACTCCCGTTTCCAGCAACTCTCTAGCGAAAGCAGGAATCTCCTGGTAGTTGTCAGGATGAATCAGGAAAGCGGCGCCAATCTCCGTCTTGCCGCGTCGTTTGTTTCTCCCGCGGACAAGCTCTCGAAGCCCGCGAATTATCTTCGCGAACGTTTCTTGCCCTCTTGGGCAATGCAGCTTGTCGTGTGTCTTAGGAATGATCGCATCGAGACTTACCCTGAAGTAGTCGCAATAGTTGAGAATGTACTCCGAGTTCTCCAGAATCCGACTGCCATTTGAATTGCAGATGACCCCTAGCCCTCGGTCGTGGGCTATTTTCATCGCCTGCCCAAGAAACGGATTGGTCATCGGTTCACCGCCGCCGCAGAACCGTACCATCTTGCTCCCAACGGCGGCAATATCATGAATCGCTCTTGTCGTGGTCTCCGCAGCGAGCATCTGCATGCTTCCTTTACGATATTCGAGCGGCTCACACCAGATGCAAGCATGATCACAGAGGTTGCTCAGTTCCAGGTCCACGATGATCGGCTTTGACATTCCGTTCTGGAGAAACCGATCTATGTTCTCCGCATGCATCAGGACCTTGAATCTGCTGAACCGGTTGTAGCCACTTTCTGTTTCCATGACGTTCCCCAAAGGTGCAAACACTACTTCCTTGCTGATTTGATGGCCGCAACGAGCACATCACAAACCTGGTCGATTTCCTCGTCCTTCAATGCCGGGAACATGGGGAGACTGATCACCCTTCTGGAAAAACGTTCGGCGTTCGGGAACTCCCCCCGTGTGAATTCACGAAAGACCTTCTGTTTGTTGAGCGGCAGGGGATAAGTTATCCTCGTCTCAATTCCGTCACTCTCCAGCGCTCGCACAACCTGATCTCGTTTTTCTACTAGCACAAGAAAGAAGAACCAGCTGTGTTTGACTCCGTCTTCAACTTGCTGAAAATCGGCGAATCCTTGAAGGTTGTCCGAGTATCTACGGGCAATGCGACGTCTCTTGGCCAATTGTCCCTCCAGACGTCTGAATTGCTCAATTCCAATCGCAGCATTGATGTCGGTGGTCCGGTAGTTGTGTCCCAACACATCGTGGACGTATTTTCCACTCTCGCCCTGGTTGCGAATCATCCTTGCTCTTGTCGCTAGATCGTGCTCGTCCGTGAAGACCATTCCTCCTTCCACGGTCGTTACGATTTTCGCAAGGTGGAAGCTTGTCGTATCGATATGCCCAGCCGAGCCGCAGCGGATGCCGTCTCGCTCGGCGCCGAGGGATTGTGCTGCATCTTCTATGAGAAAGAGACTGCACTTCCGGGCTATATCCCGCAGGCGAACTAGGTCTGCCGGGTGACCACCAAAATCCATGAACACAATCGCCTTCGTCCGAGCCGTTATGCTCTTCTCAACCAGTTTGACATCGATATTGAACGTCCTTGGTTCGATGTCGACAAAGACGGGTTTTGCGTGCTGATAAAGTACGCACGCGCCCGTGGCTATGTAGGCCATTGCCGGCACGATTACTTCATCGCCACTCTTGACCCCCAGTGATTTCAACGCAACGTCCAGAGCTGCGGTACCGTTGCTGACGGCAATGCCGAACTTGCGGCCGACAGAACCACTCGCAATTCGCTCAAACTCGCGCGTGCGCGGCCCCATGCTAAGCCAGTTCGACTCCATCACAGCCCTGACTGAGTCACGCTCCCCTTCCGAGATATCAGGCTTTGCCCAAGGTATCCGGTATCGCATGTTACCAACTCCGCGTTCGACTCCCAGCAAATACTTTCCTCTTCCGTCTATCCTTGAGGCGAAACGACAGCCATTTGTACTCAAGGAGTAATTGCCTCTTCGGCTGACTTGCCCCGATCAATGCCACGAAGAATGGGAATCATTTCACGAATTCCCTGCCTGAGAGATGTCGATGCGCTAAAACCTGCTTCTCGCACAGCACGATAGGAAACCCGATAATCCCGCTGGTCTGCGTCGATACCGATCTCCTCGGTCCTGATGGCACAACCGGTGTGCTCCGCGATCAGGCGAGCTACCGCCAGCTTTGTGCCGTTGAGAAAAAGCGGGGCACCCTCCCGGTTGTCGCTGCCTAGGTTGAAGACCCGGTCGGCGAGGGTAGAGTAGTTCTCGATGCCGAATATGATTCCCTTGGCGAAGTCTCGTACGTGGATAAACGTCCTCCAAAAACGAGATTCGTAGAGAACAAGCGCGCCTTCGTGCAGAGCTTGGTGGCACAGGTCATTCACCAACAAGTCGAGACGCATTGTCGGCGACACACCAAACGCTGTGGCCGGTCGAAAGACAACCGCTCCATTCCCGGAGGATATTCTTTCTCCCTCGAGTTTGGTGACACCGTATTCCGATAGCGGTTTCGGTTGAGTCTCTTCCGTGCAAATCCCTTCCAGCACTTTTCCGTATACGCTCCCCGTGGAGACATGTACAAATGGCGTACCGACTTGCCGCACGTCATTGAGAACGCGCGTGCCCCCAACGTTAACACTGCGAGCTGCCTCAGGATTCTTCGAGCACGCAGGTGCCCCAACCAATGCCGCCAAATGGATAATTGCATCACATCCGGCGACCTCGTAGCGGAGTCTCGTGGCATCGCGGATGTCGGCTTCCACGAGGCTGAAACGTCGCTCCCCCAAGTGCTTTTGAAATGATGGAGCGCCGTAAGCCCGGTTGTCGTAGACGGTTACGCAGTACCCTCGATCCATTAGGAGATCTACAAGGACGGATCCAACAAAGCCGGCGCCACCAGTAACAAGTATCCTCTCGATCTTGTGCATCATGTCTTCTCGTGCCTGAAAAAAAGTATCGAATGTAAGAGGCATCATAATGTGGTTACGAAAAAGACAGTTCTCGAAGCGCGTCTTCGTACAGTTGTCCGCACTGTGGTGCGTCAAGAATGCGGCAAGCCTTCTCCGACTTGCCAGATACGAAGTAACCAGACATTTCCAGCACGCCGAATGTTCCAAAGTCGCTCTCATTCCCGAGGACGCCGTTGGGACGCGTCTTCCTTCTGGGTATCAGGATCGAGTGAAAATGGTCTGCAACACACTTCAGGGCCAAGTCGCATTCAGCACCGCGACGCAGGAATTCATTCATGTGACCGCATATGATGTCGGACATGCGTTTAACATCCTCGCCCTCTTCGCGAACTGTGAGAGCCGGCCATCGAGAGGTATCCGACTCCCAAAGCGTCATGTTCCCGCTAGCGACGATTTGATAATGAAACCTATCCCATGTGGGAGCCACACGATTGTAGAACAGCTCACTACCCCTGCCCAACATCCTGGCCACCGCAAGACCAACAGAAATCATCTGAGAAGTTGGAGGTGCGTTCTGGCCCCACGTCCTCTTGCCGAGCACCATGTGGAAGTCGGTATAAGGCCTGCCTACGAAACGCAGCGAGAACTCAGTACCTTCGTACCGAACGACATTGTTCTCGGGTCTTTCACTCTTGCCAGTTCGTCGCCGGTCCGGCAAGTATCCGATATTCACCGATAGGCCGCAGGGAAGCGTACGTCTCGCGATGCGTATCGAAGAAGGATGGTACGCTAGGTGCGGGAGGGCCTGACGATAGGCGTCTCTCAAACTGTGTCGTGCCGCGCAGCGCGAGACCTCATCGGCCAGATTACCTTGCGACACGTCCAGCACGTTGCGCGTTTTGTGTGAGCTGTTCCCGTATTGCCCAGAATCGCTCGTTTTCATCGCACTCCTCCTCGGCATCGGCAGGATGGGTCACGGAGCAGAAGACGGAGCACTCGGTGATTGCTCTGGCTTCTCCAGGATTTCTATATTGATCGTTTTTTGGCGTCAAGCGCTGGATTGCCGCAACCTCTCATTTGGCAGAAACTTGCCCGGTTCCTTCTTCTGGCGGTTTCCTGCCAAACCTTGTCAATAGGCCGATTCCGGACTAAAATTGCCCAGAGCTTGACAGCTACCGACTGGGAGTCGTGCGATGCCACCGAACATCCTGCAATGGTCCACCCAGATAAGGCTGGTAGAGCTGCTGAAAGACCGCCGTCGGCTGGCGGGGTCCTACGAACACCTAGAGGCGGAAATCCTCCAGGCCAACGATGACAAGGCCAACCTGAGGATTGGACGGCGGAAGCTAGCCAGGATCACTGGCGGTAAGCCGGTCTCTCTATCCTTCGGCGAACTGCAAGGGCTGGACAACTACCTGCGCCAGCACGGGCACAGCTTGGCGGCCATTTTTGACAGGCCCACGGTCATCAAATCCCTTGTGGAAAGTGGCCGGGTTACTTTCATGTTGGGTGCCCAGCCGGGCCAGCGGACCACGACCATCTCTCGTTGGGACCTGCGCTCGGCGACCGCACTGTTACGGTCCGTCGATCAGGCAGCCATTGGGATCCACATCGACCTTGAGGACGTGCTGCGGCTCCACCCTGAATACGGCTCACTGGACTCGCAGACGTACCAGCGGCGGTTTAGCCAGGAAGGTTGGTACAAGCTGCTCATTGCCGATGAGGGGCCGTCCTTGGTATTTATTGGGTCTCCGCGATCGTGCCATGCAGCCGAGATCGCGCTTGCAGAGATGTTCGAGGTCCGCGCCTTTGACAAGACTGTCCTTACGTCGCCGCGCCGCGCGCCGTTCCTGTTCGTATGGTCCCGGCGCCGATACCAGCAACTGACGAGCAGCTTCGCCTTGGACGGTAGCAAGCTTGAGGGCTATTCTAGGCTGCGCCAAAGTTAGTATTGCTTGAGCTGGGCGATCGTTCGGGTTTTGTTTACGCTTTTCTATTCCGACAGGGCGATGCGACGCTGAGATTG
>NYXM01000169.1 GCA_002685655.1 Planctomycetaceae bacterium | reverse complement strand
GGGGGGGCGCATTCTGTTACAATGAGCAACATCCGAGCCTGGAGTGGTTCCAGGTAGATCCATATGGGAAATCCCGGATAACGGCGGCCACGACCGGGCGAAAAAGGACACCGTTGGGGGTGTGGCCCACATTGGGCCGGTCCTCGTCGGCGACTGCTCAGCCGGAGCATCTTTACTTCTCTGGAGATCGAAGCGGCATAATCGCTCGTGAAGCGATGGGTTGCACGTAGATTCGGTGGACTACGAAATGCAAAAGTCACGTTGCGCGCGACAAAAGTAGGAGAAAACAATGGCATGCGGTAACACTTACACACCAGAGCAAGCCGACTTGGCCTCGCGGTCAAGGACGGATCTTCGCCACCCAACGTCAACCGCCGAGTTGCCAAAGGATCGGAGACAGGCAATATCGAACTCCCTCAAGAAAGTAGAGTTTGAATCCAAAGGACATCAAGAGCTTCCCCGTCTCCACATCTTCAAGAATGACAAGATCAGGATCGACAAAACGGGGGATGTTCTGATTACGCGGCCAGCAGCAGGTGGCCTTGGAACGAAGCCACCCATTGGCGTCGCATTCGCTCATTCGCTGAAGTCAGGGTACTACAAGGGCTTCTCGATCAAGAAGGTCGAAACGGTCAAGCATGAAATCCTTAAGGGCGAGCGGACGGAGTTTCATTTCGTGACAAGTTCATCGTTCCCGAATGATGTTCGGCGCGCAATTAAGGCTGCGAACGATGAACTGCGTGAGAACGGCAAGGGTGACCACCTCATAAACTTTCACAGCAAGAAGGACTATCCGTTTGCCTCGTGAACAGTGCCGAAAATAGAGGAACGGGAGACGATGGAGTAAGATGGCCACGGAGAAGGCTTACCCGACGTTAGCTTGCGAATCTTCGGAGACTGGCGGTGAGTATCGGCAGCGATTTCCTAACAATGCGCTCACTTCGCGGACCGGCGGCGCTCGCCGAGATTCTGAGCGGTAAGTACCCGAAGACTCTGAACCGATTGGTCTACGATCTTGGCTCTGACAACGCCCAAGACCTTCCCTGGGCACTGGATGTCCTGGAGACTGCTGCGACCCCAGCTCCAGCAGAGTTGATCCCGGTGATGCCGGTGGATGAACGCTCTTTTGCGTGCGTCGTCTGCAAAGAGCCTTCCGGCCCGCAACCGCTTGATTTTGGAAGAGTGGTCCGCTGGCATCTTGACGATGTTCCTGAGTGGGCACAGCGTCAAGTGCTGGACGTGAGTGTTAAGGAATATCTCGCCACGATGGCAGCAGATCTTGCGGCGAAAGACGCTGGTCTGAAACTGATTAAAAGGATCATTGCGACGTACCACGGGTCGCATGGGGCATCCGGAACGCGGCCTCGCCATTACCACGAGCGGCCGATTCGTGTGGCCGTGCAAAACGTCATTATTGGTCACGCTGCTATTCGACATGACGACATGTTTAATGGGCTTTCCGCAAAAGTGTGGCAGAGTTGTCAAGTTCCGCATGTGGCCGTGCACGAAGGTAGCCGCGCCCTGGCCGCACTCACACTGGGAGAGGCGTTTCGCTCTGGTGGAACGATGGAGGTCCGGTTCGACAGGCATCCGGAAAAGAAGGTGCCCGCTGTCCTTCGACAATTCGCTCGAACTCGGGGCATCGAGCTCGGTACGCACGACCCGCGGGCGATTCATCCGGCGGAGGCGCGCGAGCTTATGTGGGCTGCCACCGAAATGCCGGATGATCTGCGGAACCGTCTTGAGAAACTGACAACCAGCGGTCGTTTGACGCCCGAACGAGCGTGTTTTGTTCTTCTGTCGGGGATTTGGTTGCCGATAGAACTTGATTTTCTTGCAGCAACATCAGGCAGACTGGTTTCAATCCTTCGCGGTGATTGCGACCCGCGAATCCGCGCGGCGAGGCAGGCAGAACTTGGTGTGTCCCGTGCGGCACATATGCTCGGCGTGCTATTCAAGGTACTGACCGCGCCGGAGGGCGGTGGTAGCATCGGTGAAACCGTGCCTGTGCATGAGGATCGTCAGAGCCGCGTTACGTGGGAGATCTTGCCAGACATTGGGGCAGTACGAATGCGGGGAGAGAACATGTCTCATTTTCCGTGGACGGAGAGGCAAACAGACAGCACTGTAATTGGAAACGAGCTATTGGTTTTTCCGCGTCACACGTTGACTGATCGGGATGTCGCAGTCGCATCCGCCTCATTGCGGGAGAACGGAGGCAACGTCGGTTTCCTGGTCCCGAATGAAGAAGCGGTGACAGTGCCCCGAAAGATCGCAGTGATGACCTGTCCCGATACGTTAGAGGCGATTGACAGAGCCATCGAACGCAGATTGCTGGCTTCAAGAGTGGGACGAGCATGACCGTAGAACTGACCACATTGATAGCCATCCCGAAGGAAGTCTGGGAAAAAGAGTTTGCTGCTTTCGCTCAGCAAGCCGAACGCGCGGCCGCTCGCTACGAAAAGGCCCCTCCGGGCGACCGTCGGGAGGCTGTGCGCTACGAAGCACTGTGCAGAGCCCTTGAGAGGTTCGTTAGTCGGTCGGCCGAAGAGAATAGTGATTGGTGGCGATGGGATTTGGGCGACGAGTCCATCCGTATCCTTGATGCGAATACCCAGATCTTCCGGCATCCCTGGTCGCTCTCCGGCCACGATGTCAGTGGATCACTGAAAGATGACATTCTTACAGGAATCGCAGACATGGACAGCGACGCAATTCTCTTCGAAGTGCGTCATGCATTCGAGCGTGGCACCACCGTGATTATGGAAGAACTCTCAGGGGAAGACGGCCGTCTGTCACGTCCGCCTGAAGTGTGGAAAGCTCCAAAGACGGCAAAGGGAGTCTTTGCAGCGATCGAAGCCCGGTGGCGCGACCAGCTTGAAGCTGCGGTTGCCGATGACGGAAGCCCTTTGATCCCATCGGGCGTGAACAATCAAGTACTTTCAGAGGGACTCCGAGAATTCGTTTCGGCTGAACCTAAGCAGAAACCTGTCAATGCACGCGTGATCTATCGCGACGGGTCAGAAGCAGATCCCTTTCCATTACGCGCGCTGCGGTTGAAGGAGAGTTCCGCCAACAATCTGCCAATTCTGCGAGTGTCGCTCATGTCGATGCGTCACCCGGAAATGGACACAACGGTTGATGCTGCATGGTTACGGAACGGTCACGTCAGCCTGTCGCGTCCTGCTGCTGAAACGGATCAATTCGTGTACAAGACATCCCGAACGCAGCTTCGCGAGCTTGCTGAAGAAGGCTGCGTTTGCCTACGTGTATATCAAACAGGACTTGAGCCCGCTGTGGTTGGCTTTTATCGGGCCGTGACCGAACATTTGCTCGCCCAACCCGCTTCGATTGAGGTTGTCCCTTTCTACCACGATTCACGAGAAGATTCCTATCATGAGGGACGACCATGGGCGACGAAATGAAGGCAGAAACACTGGGGACCACAACGAAACGCTGGCAGGCCGTGTGCAAGGAATGCCAGCGAAAGGGTCTCGATGGGAGTTTCGGCTATCCGGATTCATGGACACAAAAGACTCTGCGTCGGGGTGGCACGCGGTCGAATCGGTGCCCAGCTTGTCGCCTCGCCCACGGCCGCGACGCGGCATTGATGGCCGTGCCCTACATTGATGTTGCCACAATCGGAGTGGTCCAAGATCCAAGTAATCCGACAGGCCCGCTTGGGGGCTTGGGGCCGTTGCCCATCGCCCACAAGCGAGAGGAAGCGGCCTCAGCAGACCTCGCAAAATATGACTTCGGGTTGACGGACGCCCACATGCGGCAGCTTCTCGAGGAACTCAGGGAGAATCAAGTTGCCGTCGTGATTGCTGGAACGGGAAGCGGGAAGTCCACCTTTCTTCCGTTTCGTCTGCTCTATCCGCCAGACAAAGACGGACGTCATCTGGCTGATCGTGGCCAAATCATCGT
The DNA here is from genome assembly GCA_002685655.1 of Planctomycetaceae bacterium. Next base: position 7,127 of record NYXM01000169.1, on the reverse strand, counting down.
GACGCAGCCACGTCGGTGCGCGGCCATCGATATCGCCGCATTCGTGGCCAGTCTCGCAGACCCCAGGGTTGCAGCAGTACTGGAGGGAACAGAAGGAGAAGCTCGGGAAAAGGCGATTGAACAACTATCTCGGATGGGCTATTTCGGTGTCGGGTCGGAAGTGGGTTACCGCGTGAGCGGTGAACATGCCTTTGATGCCAATTGCCGCTTGGTCTATGTAACCGACGGTAGCCTTCTCGCTTGGCTTCGCGACGGAAAACTCGACGCGTTTGGGACCATCGTTATTGACGAAGCACACGAACGGAGTCAGAACATCGATTTTATCCTTGGCTATCTTCGCGACGCTCTTCCACGTCACCCCCGGCTGCGCGTCATAATCGTTAGCGCGACCATCGACGGCGACTTCTTCGTCAACTTCTTTGGCGGCAGCGACAAGGGGTCCAAACTGGAAGTTGATGCCAAGAAGGTGTGGGGTTACGGGGAACCGCTTTGGCCGATGATGGATATCGCCGACCTGCTTTCTACCGAGCGAGCAAAGGACTGGCAGAAACCTGGTCCAAACAACGAGAATCTGGAAACACTTACTCGAAAGTATGAGCAGTTCCGACTGCCAGAAGACGAGTGGGAGAAATGCGACAGCTCGCTGATCACCGACAAGAAGAGTCGGAACAATTGGCGTACGGCGATACCGGCCCTGATGGCGAAACAGATCATAAGCATTGTGAAGGGCACTGACTCCGGCGATATACTGGCATTTCTTCCAACTGGGAAGTTGATCGACGAAACGTACGACCAAGTAACCGAACAACTTGAGAAGCTATCGGAAACCAGCGCTGAGGCAAAGGGGAAGGTTGACAAGACAACTATTTACAAGCTGCTGGCGAGCGCTCCAAAAGAGGAGCAAGAGTCGGCGCGTGGCGAGAAGGCTGACCCGAGCTGCCGGCGCGTCATTCTTTCCACAAACATTGCCGAAACGTCGCTGACAATTGACGGAATCACGTTCGTAGTCGATTCCGGCTTGATCCTCCAAACCACGTGGGACGTCGCAACAGCGAGCAAGGGTTTCCCGACGGTCTTTCATAGTCAGGATGGTATACGGCAGCGTTGGGGACGTGTAGGGCGAAAGGCGCCCGGCTGGGTTTTTCCGCTCTACACGGAGGAAATGTATAATGGCATGCCTCCGCACACACCGCCGGCGTCAATTCGTGAGAATTCGGAGCAGAGCGTGCTCAAAGCAGTTGGCTGTGGGATTGCAGATCCGTGTAGCTTTATGTTTCCCGCCGCATTCTCTACGGGCGACGACGCGTACAGCGAAACGGCGGCCACATTCCGTGAGGAACTCAAACGGGCATACGCGTCTCACCAACAGCGCGGCGCGTTGGACGAGCAAGGTGACCTCACAGTGCTCGGTTTGGAGATCGAACCGTACATCGGCAGCATGACCGAGGCAACGGCGATCATGCTGGCCGACCAGTTGGCGTGTGCAATTGAGGCCATCACAGCGATGAAGCTCTTACAAGGTGGGAGCAGTTTGATCGGCAACCAGCCCAAAAACAACCTGTTCGAGTTCAATTGGAAGTGGGACGCCGATGCAAGGGATCGTGCCCGGCGGTATCTACTGGCATTGCGGGCAGGCTGCATCGACGATCTTGACGTGGTCCTGAAGGTGTATGCCGCTTGGGAACGCGCCGTCGACGACCAGTCGCTGGCTAAAAAACGTGAAGACCGGCCGCGCGCGTGGGCGGAGAAACACTTCGTGAGCCACGCAGTTCTCAAAGCCGCGAAGGCTGCCCGTAAGGATGCTCTAAGAACTCTGTCTTTCAACAAGAAGTCATCGGAACTTCGGCCGGTGCTTCCAGAACTTGCTCCCCGGGTTCGGGCTGTGTTCTCGTATGCGCTTGGAGATTTAATATACGAACGCACTGATTCCGGGAGCTTTCGCCCGGCAGACGCTTGCTCAGAAGGCCAATCCCTCGATCATTCCGGCATTGACCTTGACGGTTTGGTCCCACCCCCGAGGACCGACCGCGTCATCGCGTTTCGGCGATTTTCGGCGAGAGGGTTTCCCGCGCTATCCAACTTGGTCGAGTGCGTCGAGTGGGGGTTGCCGAAGGCGTCGAAAGCGGCGCGCCCTTGGTCGGGCTTTGTGCGAAAAGTGGCCTTAAGGCTTCGCGATTCCGATGGTCAAATCATCGGCCCGAGTCACCATGATCACTGGGCACTTTGGGACGAATACCCGATCGGCTCGTATGTGCGTTGTAGATTCCGGCACGATGGCGAAGCGCGGCTGATGCAACGCATCGAGATTTTGAAGGACGGCCCAGACGAGCACCCCATTGCATCCTCGGAGTCTGAAGACGGCGAGACGGCGACTGACGATGCGATCATTTCGGATGACACGGAAGACGGAGGACTTGCGAGCTTGGCCCGAGGGGCCGTCATCGACTCGAACCAGGAGCCGCAGTATGAGGAAAAAGGAGACGCGGAGGCGAGGGAAAAAGAAAATGCAGTTGTGCGAAAGTCGCCTCAAAAGGACGCACGCCCGGCTGATGCACTGTCATCTGAACTTCAATCGCCAAACCAGAATGAAAACGCGAATCCTTGGGTGCGTGTCAATTCCGCTGGTGGTCGAGATTTGCCCTTGGAGACTGGCATTGTTCAAGTCGTCGCATTTGAGGGTAACGGGGAAGACCGGCGCGTGTTAGTTGAGCCGGTCGCCCCACCCACGGAAGCGATTGAGAAACTGAAGAAAACGGCTGAAAAGCAAGGGGTGGTGCAGATCAAGGTCGTCGAAGTTGTTCGCGGTTGGGGACCCTCTTACATCGCCTGCCGAGAAATTGAAACGGGAGTTCGTGTTGTGTTGGGGCATTGCGATCTATCATTGAACAGATTCGACAATGAATTCGCCGAGATGGTACCGGCTGATGCGGTGTTCGAAGTAACTGTTACAGGATTCGACGCATCGGATTGGCTGCTTCGGGCTACTCGCATTCCGCAGGTTCTTCATGCGTGGGGACAGATCAAGCCGAAGTCGGTTCGCAGCAAGGGCAAAAAGGCGCCAGCGGTACCAGCACATATCCGTGGGACTCGTGGACCGAATGGCGACATTGTGAACATTGTCGTTGACGGAGGGGAACCTACGACCGGATTGGTTTTCAGATTCACACAAAGAATGGACCGGCTTCTCCAATTCAATGTCATCGCTTCACGCGAGGATGCGATTCAGGATGCCCCGCTTCTACTATGCGTGTTGCCGTCCGACGACCAACAGTCACTGAAGCTACCGGTTGATCTTGACGAGATCGGCGAGCACCAAGATCTGGATAAGTTCTTTCGCGTCATCGATTCGATCGAGTGGCTGGAGAACAAGGGAACAGTCCAATCGAAAAGGAAACCGATCCTATCCCCTGTTCGTGACAAGCTGCTGAAACTGTCGGCCAATCGCAAATGGCATGAGAAGGTGTGGGATTGGTGGGCACAGACGAATTCCCTGAAGCCGGTTGCTACATTCAAGGCTCAGTCGGGAGCTGAACAGGATGCGTGGAAGAAGTTCCAGGTCGGCGATATGGTAAACGGAACCGTCAACAATGTGACGGATTTCGGGGCGTTCGTCGAAGTGGCACCCGGTGTTAGCGGTCTCGTACATGTGTCAGAGATGAGTTGGCAACGGCCGAATCATCCTGAGGACATGCTCGCTGTAGGCCAGTCAGCGACTGTGAAGGTGATCAGCGTTGATGCAGCACAACAAAAAATCGGTCTCAGCATGAAAGCGCTGCAAACGGCACCGTCACGAGGCCCCGTTCCACTATCGGTCGGGCAGGTACTGCAAGGCCGTGTTTCGGAAATTAGGGATGGTCTTGGCGTGTTCGTTGACATTGGCCGAGGCCGCCCAGGCCTTGTACACATTAGCCAGATTGCGAACGCTTTTGTGGCAGACATTCGAGACCACGTTCAGGAAGGCGCGGAGGTTACGGTGAAAGTGCTCGACGAGACGTCGAAAGGGATTAGCCTATCGATGAAGGACGTGTAGACCCGGGATTTCGTGAACTGCATCAGGTCGAGGATATGCGAGTCTGGCGAAATACTGGGTTCGCGTGAAGCGACAACGAATTGTGGACTGCAACAATCGCCATTTGCTAACGCGACTTGTTGCAGTCACCATCTGACTCGTTCGCCGCACCGATCCTCTGTCCGATCGTCAAGTTCCTTTTGACGATCCCCTACCGATCGGTTTACCGATCGTCGTTTGGAAAAGTGGCGATCCGCAGACTGGTCGTCAAGCCACGGTCATACCGACCGGTTTGGCAATCCAATTCCACAGTCCGTGACCATCGCCACATCAGGCTGCGCCAGGACACTGTCTGATCGTGTTCATGGTTTGACGAGGATATGGCCGACGAGAAAGGGACACTTCCCCACCCTGGCGATCCCGTCGAGCCAAAAGAACAAGAAGACGCAGGAGATCCCAATGCTTCCGGGCCTGCAGGAGTTGCTCGCGAAGACGCCGAAGAATGATCGGCAAGGATGGGTAGTGAACCCTGAGCCGATCGACTATCTGATTACGACGCAGCCGGAATGGTGCAAGCCGGTTACCGAGGATCTTGCAGCCTTCGCAGAAGACTACAACAATTCCGCGATCGCACGTGCTTGCGGAGTGACCGAGGCCAGCATTCGCAACTGGTTCAAAGAGGCCGGCATCCGTCGGAGCACGTCGAAACGTCGATCGGGCGAAATAGGCGTCCGCAGGATGAACCAGGTTCGCAAAAGGGCAGACAGCAGTCAGTCCTATGTTGCCAGGCGCTCCGTCGAGCGGCTGACGAAAGAGCACGTCAGTCGGATCATTGCCCGGATTGGCGAAGCGGCCGGCATCATTGTCCAGCAGCCGGACGAGGAGAGTGGCAAGCGCCTAAAATATGCATCCGCACACGATCTCCGTCGCGGGTGTGCTCAGCGGCTCATCAACGCCGGCGTCTCAGCTGAAACACTGAAGCTCGTCATGCGGCACAAGGACTTTAGCACCACGGAACGCTTCTACGGAGCAACACGCGCAGCGCAGTCGGCAGCGACGGAGATCAACGAAAAGCTCAGCGAAGCGCGCACGAAAAACGAATTAGTGGGGGGATTAATGGGGGGAACAGAAGAAGCTCCTCAACTGAACGCTGAGGAGCTTCTAAAGCTAAAGGCTTTACTCAATTCGCTTTGAGTAAGCACGCCCGGCAGGATTCGAACCTGCAACCCTCGGTTCCGAAGACCGATGCGCTATCCAGTTGCGCCACGGGCGCGTCTTCAGCAAGATAGGGTCTTGGTGCGGAAATTGCAATTGGGGCCGAATTTGCATCTTGCACCGACAGTTCTGAAGATCATGGCCTGATCCTTCGGTCTGGGGCCGCGAAAATCTTTGGGAATTCTATCGTTCTGACTTGACCCGCCAAACGCGTGGATGGGATGATGAGGTCTTGGAACAGTCTCTTCGTTTTCTTCCAATTGTGAACGCACACATGGGTGGGATTACATTGCGCGTGCTGGACGGGGCCGATCGTGGCCGCGTGTATGGCGATCTATCTCCGCCCGTTACCATCGGGCGTGAAGAGGGGAATACGATCCGGTTGAACGACGAACGAGTCAGTCGGTTTCATGTCAAGATCCAAGAGGATCACGAGAAACTGGTCCTGACCGATTTGGAGAGCACCAACGGCACCAAAGTCAACGGTGAAGATATTCAGTTGCGGATTCTGAGATTCGGTGACATGGTGACGATCGGTCGTTCCGTACTGTTGTTCGGTTCCCGTGACGAGATCGCTCGACGGTTGGCCAGCGCCAAACGACGCGGACCGTCGGGACGTGCCACCATCGATCCCGATGATCGTCCCGAGTCGCTCGACTTCGATTTGAATTACGAGGACCAGCTTCAATCGCCGCTGAACACGATGGATCCGCCCGAGCTTCCGGACCGAATGTCGCCGGGACAAGCAGCGCAATTGGCCGAACTGCTCGAATTTATCCACCTCCGCGTGCGCGAGTTGTTGGATTCGGTCGAAGCCGACGGTAAAGGCGATCGAGTGGCTCTTGAACAGAGCGATTGGCAAGGGTTGGTCGACCTGCAGTCTCGATTGGCCGAGTATCTCCGTGGTGTCAGTGATCCGAACCGTTCCGGCTGATGCGTGTTCCTCTTCGACGCGTAAAGAGATTACGGATCTCCGTCGCACTGTGAATTCTTCACTGAGGGGATTTACGCTACGGATAGAATGAGCGTAGTTTGCGTTGAGTTGCGCACGATTTGTCACCTGCCAAGCAGTTTCGTTTTTGCGACCGCTTGGCGAGCGTCGCAACTTGCTTAAAATCAGGCTGGCCCCAGCTGGCGTCCGTGACCAATGCAACGGACGGTTCCAACCCCACGTACGGATGCTTGGATCAGGTGGCCATTCTGACTGGTCGCTGGTTTAGACGACGGATCGAAAGAGCATGTCGAATCGCCCGTTTGTTCATCTGCACTGCCACAGCCATTACAGTTTGTTGGACGGTGCCAGTTCACTCGACAACTTGGTCACTCGAGCCAAGCAGCGCGGGATGAATGCGTTGGCCCTTACCGACCATGGCAATCTGCATGGCGCGCTCGAGTTTTATCGGAAGGCGAAGACCGTCGACATTAATCCGATCATCGGATACGAAGCCTACATCGCACCTGGTAGCCGGCTGAAGAAAGAAGCCGGCAACATGAAGGAGGCGAGCTACCACCTGACGTTGTTGGCGAAGAACCGAATCGGCTTCAAGAATCTGCTCAAGCTGGCCTCCGCAGCATCGTTGGAAGGGTTCTACTTCAAACCACGCATCGACAAGGAACTGCTGCAAGAGCACAACGAGGGCATTGTGTGTTTGAGCGGATGTTTGTCGAGCGAGTTTAATCGCGCCATTCTCCGCGGTGCCGGCGGCGATGAAGAGTTGCAGAATGCCATTGAGATTTCGCGGTGGTTTCACGGCGTGTTTGGAGATCGCTACTTTGTCGAGATCATGAACAACGGTCTTGATCTTCAGCGGCAAGCGACGGCCGGGGCGATTCGGGTCGCCGACCGGTTGGGTTTGCCTCTGGTGGCCACCTGCGACGCGCATTACGTGGATCGTGAAGATGC
>NYXM01000168.1 GCA_002685655.1 Planctomycetaceae bacterium | reverse complement strand
TACAAGGTGCAATGCCACCCTTTTGTCCCGAGCCCCGTTAAGCGGGGGTTTTTACAAGATTGTTTGGAGTGTCACATCGTAGCCCAGGGTAAGCAAAGCGGCGCAGCCGCGACGCTCCACCCTGGGTTGCGATACCGAACGAACCAAATCAACGCTGAAGGCGTTGCACATCTCGGGAGTGTCGCACGCCTTCAGCGTGCAAATGTTCTCCATTCCCATTACCCAGGGTGGCGCGGCTGCGCCGCTGACCCTGGGCTACGGTGTGTAACGCCTTCGGCGTTGGCTCTTGCGAGCACGCTAAACACGGATCTTGCGAGCACGCTAGACACGTACGAGGGAGAGGGAACCAATCTGGGTCAGTCGCCTTCGCGTCCATTTGTGGTTCTACAAACTGCATCGTCAAACCAATCGTCGCCGCTCCTGTTCCAGCCGCTCGGCCAGAAAACCGACCGCCGTTTCGGCCATCAGGTTGTAGTATTCGAATCCATGGCCTCCGCCTTTGGTTTCCAGATCGGCCGTGTGCGGCACCCCTAAGGACCACAGCTTCATGCGGAGGCGATCGCTGCTTTCCCACCACCGAGTATCAGTCGGGCAACAGCTGAAGAATTGATGGCGTGGCCAGTTGAGCGGATGGATGTGCAGCGTGGCGGTATCTTGCCGAACGGCTTCCGCTTCGGAGTACATCACCTGCAACAACTCGTCTTCGGCGTAGCGCATCTGATAATCGATGGCGGGTGAAATGGCAGCGACCACTGGAAACGTGTTCGGATGTTTGTAGGCCAAGCGCAAGGCACCTTGTCCACCCATGCTGGTGCCCAACAGCGCGATCTGGGGCGGAGAGGCGTCGAATCGTGCTTGGACGAACGGCACGACAGCTTGCAGGACGTGCTGTTCGGCCGTGACCCGCGTGTCGAATTCCGGGCAGATGCGGTCTGTCCACCAACTGCGTTGCGTCATCGGGGCAACGACGGCCAGCCCGTGTCGATCAAACTGTTCACAAAACGCCTGCTTGTCGATGAGACGACTCAAATGGATGCCGTGCAGATATATCACCACGTACTTCATTGCGTGGTGTTTTGGTGGCAAATAGACGTCACAGGGATGGTCTCCCACCGTCTCCTCACTCCATTTGCCGGCTTCATCGGCCATGATCGTCTCTTCTGTTCAGAGGATTAAGTGAATCGCGACCGGCTTGTCGTGGCGATGGGAATTGTCCGCAGGCAAGAAACAATGGGCTTGCCCTGCTACACGCTGTCGCGACTCGCACTAGAATATCACCCTTGGGGCGGGATGCGATAGCACCGCCGAGCCGATGTCATGTTTTGCTCGTATGCCTCTGTCAGAAAAGCCAACTGTGAAAGTCCTTCTTGACGAAACCCAATTGCAAGCCGGCGTAGGTCGCATGGCCTGCGAAATCAGTGCGCACTATGGCGACGGTCCGTTGACAATCGTTGGCGTTTTGACGGGCAGCGTTGTTCTGTTGGCCGACTTGATTCGCCAGCTTGAGATGCCGTTGCGCGTGGGCGTCTTGCAGGCAAGTAGTTACCATGGCGAAACGACGCGCGGTTCGATCACGATCAATTCAGACCTGTTGCTGGATGTGAATGGTCGCGATGTCCTGCTGGTCGATGATATTTTTGATACCGGCCATACGTTGTCCGAAGTCATCCCGCTGTTGGAGAAAATGGGTGCCACGTCGGTGAGATCGGCGGTCTTGTTGCGCAAGCATGGTCGTCAGGAAGTCGAGGTCAAGACCGAATTCGTCGGTTTCGATATTCCCGACGAATTCGTCGTTGGCTACGGCCTGGATTACCGGGATCAATATCGCAATCTGCGATATCTGGCTGCCCTCGAGCCAGCAGACCTGAGCGACGACTCTATTGGCGAAAATGCATGACCTCGTTGCGACTCCTTATCGTTACACCCCGCTATTGGCCTCTAGCCGACAAAACGGAACGGGGTTTGGCGACACTGGTCGAGGCGTTGCACCTGCAAGGCGTTCGCAGCACGATCCTAACTGCCGCTTGGGGCCCTGATTGGCCTCGCCACGTGATCCATCGTGAGATCCCCGTTCACCGCGTGCCGCATCCGCCCCAAGGTGGCTGGCACACGCTGCGTTTCTTGCGTCGCATCTCGCGGTGGTTGCGAGATCATCGCAGCCAGTTTGATGTAGTCTACGTGGCAAACCTGCGCAACGAAGCGTACGCAATCATCGGTGCATTGCTCCGAGATCAAGTATCCGTTGTGCTTCGCGCCGGCGAACACGATATGGCTTGGCAACAACAAGCCCGGTTTGGACGGCGCGTCAAGGTCCGCTGCCAACAGGCAGACGCAATTGTGGTTAACTCGGTTCGATCCGCTCAAGCGCTGGTCGAGGCGGGCTATGACCGACGGCGAATTCACGAAATTCCCTGGGGAGTGCCGGTCGCGCAGGAGCGGTCCAGTGCCGCGCGAATCGAGGCACGGCAGGCTCTCGCGGCGGCAAACCACGACCTGGCTGCAGGTGACGTCACGCCGATTGCTGTCTGCGTCACGCGACTCGACAACTGTTCCTCGCTGCGACCGCTGGTCGCCACGTGGAAGATTATTGCCGCGCGCTGGCCGGGAGCAAAACTGTGGTTGATTGGCGATGGTCCGCAACGCCACGACGTCTACGATGTGGTCGTCGATCACGGTTTGCATCGCGATCTTTTTATGCCCGGCTCGTTCGATGAATTGGGCGACGTGTTTCAGGCTGCCGACTTGTGTATCGCCATCAACCAGTCTGTGGCGGATTCGCCGGCCCTGTTGCAGGCCATGGCGGCGGGGTTGCCGATCATCGCCGACGAAAACGACGCCAACCGCGACGTGTTGAAAGACGGCGTCCAGGGGCTGCTTGTCCCTAACCAGGAGGTGCCGGCGCTAACCGCGGCGATCAGCAAACTTCTGGAGACTCCCCATTTGGCGGCGCAGATGTCTGCGGCGTCGCGGCTGCTGGCGACCGAACGTCATTCGTTGGCGGCATCGGCATTCCGCCACTTGAGCCTATTTGAACAGCTAGCGACCAACAAACGGAATAGTGCATGACGATTCGCGTGCTCGAAATCATCCCCACGCTCGTCCGAGGCGGCGCGGAGAAACAGCTGACGTTGCTGGCAGGCAGACTGCCGCGCGCCGAGTTCGACGTACATGTGGCACTCTTGACCCATGACGGCCCATACCGCGAATCGCTCGACCAACAAAAGATACCGGTCACGCTGATCGGTAAACGATGGAAAGTCGATCTGGCCGCCTATTGGAAGTTGCGGAAGTTCATCCGAAAGCTGGCACCAGACATCGTGCATACCTGGATCTTCGCAGCCAATTGCTACGGGCGACAGGCCGCATTTTCTGCTGGTGTCAAGCACGTCATCGCCGGCGAACGCTGCGTCGATCGTTGGAAAGCCTGGCACGAATTGGCGATCGACCGGCGGTTGGCCCGCCGCACCGAACGGATCGTCACCAATTCGAGTGGCGTGCGCGAGTTCTATGTCCAGCAGCGACTGCCTGCGGACAAGTTCGTCGTCATTCCCAATGGCATCGTCCCCATGTCGACCTGCTCGGCGATTCCGCGCGACCAATTTCTTGACGAACTTGGACTCCCACCGGGGACTCGACTGATCGGTGCCGTCGGCCGGTTGTGGCCACAAAAACGTTACAAGGATCTGATGTGGGCCGCCGACCTGCTCAGGGCGGCGCGCGATGACGTTCATCTGCTGATCATCGGCGAAGGCCCGCAACGCGACCAGTTATATGAATTCCGCGACCAGATCGGCGGTTCCGATCATATGCATTTTCTGGGCGCCCGCGACGACGTACCGCAACTGCTACCGCATTTGGACTGCTTCTGGCTGGGCAGCGGATTCGAAGGTCAGTCGAACGCCTTGATGGAAGCGATGTCCGCCGGGATCCCCGTCGTCGCCACGGACATTGCGGGCAATCGCGACCTGGTCGTGCCCGATAAGACCGGCTATCTAGTGCCGCTCGGCAATGCCGCCGAGTTCGCGCGTAAGACCCTTCAACTGTTGGATGATGACCAACTGGCCCAGCAGCTTGGTCAAGCAGGAAAGCAACGGATGCTGGACGAATTTTCCGTCGAGAAGATGGTCGATCGTCATGTGAAGTTGTATCGTGAACTTGTGCTATGATGAGCGATCACGTGGCACTGTACTCAATTTCTTCTCTTGGTTTGCCAAATCGATGTGCGGTATCACAGGAGCAATCTGGACGGACCCTAGCCGCGCGATCGATACCGCCACGCTCAAGCGGATGACCGATGTGCTGCGTCATCGTGGCCCCGATGACTCCGGCACCTACGAAAGCCAATTCACCGTTCGCTCGCCGTACGAACCGCTTCCTGGCGTGGCGCTCGGATTTCGACGCCTGTCGATCATTGATCTGGCGGGCGGCCATCAGCCGATGAGCAATGAGGACGGCACGATCTGGACGGTGTTCAACGGCGAGATCTACAACTTCACCACGCTCCGCCGTCGCTTGGAAGGTGCCGGGCACACGTTTCGGACAGACAGCGACACCGAGGTGATCGTCCATCTGTATGAAGACGAAGGGATCGATTGCCTGAGCCATCTGAACGGGATGTTCGCAATCGCGATCTGGGACACGAATCGCCGGTGCCTGCTGCTCGGCCGCGATCGTCTCGGTCAGAAGCCGTTGGTCTACCGCCACGAGCCTGGCCGTGTGGCCTTCGCCAGCGAACTAAAGAGCCTCCTGGAAATACCGGGGATTCCCCGGGAGATCGATGCCGGTGCAATCGACCAGTACCTGGCATATCAATACGTGCCGCACCCCAATACGATCTTCCAGGGCATTCGCAAGCTGCCGCCAGGACATTTGGCAGTGTTCAGAGACGACACGTTCGAGGTTCGCCCTTATTGGCAGCCGGATCTGAATCACGAAATTCAAATCTCGGCCGACGAAGCGACGGATCAGTTGCGAACATTGATGGACGAATCCGTGCGGCTGCGGATGCGCAGCGACGTGCCGCTGGGCGCATTCCTGTCCGGCGGCGTCGATTCGTCGTTGATCGTTGCGCTGATGCAGCGTGCATCGGAACAACCCATCAAAACGTTTTCGATCGGCTTTCCGATTGCCGCCTACGATGAAACCGCTTATGCCAGGCAAGTCGCCGAGCAGCTGGCTACGGAGCATCAGGAGTTTCAGGTCACGCCCGAAGCGGTCGAGATCCTACCGAAACTGGTTTGGAATTATGACGAACCGTTCGCGGATAGTTCCGCGATTCCAACCTGGTACGTTTCGGAGATGACACGCAAAATGGTGACGGTGGCCTTGTCAGGCGACGGTGGCGACGAACTGTTCGCCGGCTACCCGCGTTATCGAGCGATTTGGCTGAGCTCGCTGCTGGACGGCGTCAGGCCGATCCGGTCGCTGGTGGCGGCCCCTTTCTGGCAACGACTACCGGGCGCGCGGCAGAAATCACTGTTGCGTCGTGCGAAGCGTTTTAGTGAATCTCTGGCCAAGACACCACAACGCCGGTATTTCGAATGGATTGCCATTTTCAATGAAGCGCATCGCGGCGCGGTGTATTCGGATGAGTTTCTGGGGAGCCTTCCCGAGGCGGATCCGTTTGAGTTCTTACACGGCGCGTGGGGACGTGCCGCCCAGCGCGACCACATTACGGGTGCGTCGCTGGCCGACCTAACGACCTACCTGCCTTGCGACCTGATGACCAAAGTGGACATCGCGTCAATGGCGCATTCGTTGGAAGTGCGACAGCCTTTCTTGGATTATCGCTTAGTCGAATTCTCCGCATCCCTTCCCTGCTCGCTGAAGTTCAGCCGTGGTCGCGGAAAGACGTTGCTGCAACGGGCTTTTGGCGAGCTGTTGCCGCCGCAGATCTGGACTCGGCCCAAAATGGGATTTGGCGTCCCTGTCGATCATTGGTTCCGCAACGAACTTCACGACATGACGCGCGACGTGCTACTCGACCAGACCGCGCGGCAACGCGGCATCTTTCGTCCCGAGGCTGTCGAACAGTTAATCGACGAACACCAAAGTCAGAAATTCGACCACGCTTATCGCTTGTGGGCCCTGCTGTTTCTGGAACTTTGGCAACGCGAGTGGGTGGATTGCTAGCGAGGCTGTGCCTCGGGCCGATGCGAGCTATCGCTCGGTTGCATCGACCCGCTCCCCGACCAACCTGCGGTCGGTGCCCGTCGCTAAGAACTTGACTCATTTGTAAAGAAGAACTTGATACAAGCTTTCTAGTAACGGCAGCTCCGCCCAACCTGTTTGACGCCGATCGCTGAATGTGCGATTTTGATAGACATCGAGTTGTCATCTAGGAACCTTATCATGACCATTGCAGTCACATGTCCGTGCGGGGGTAGGTTCGCAGCGCCGCCTCATTTGGCCGGAAAAACCGTACGGTGCCCGAATTGCCAACAGCCGTTGCAAGTGCCCGTGCCGCCGCGCGAGCCGCTCGCACCGATCGTCAATCCATTCTCCGACACCGCGCCTCCGGTGGAAGCCGAACTTGTGCCGCCCGTCGCACCGACAACTCCGACGTTTCCCCAGTCGCAAGATCCGTTTGGAGGTAAGGCAACTGTCGGTGGCCCGGTGACGGGCCAGCCCCAACCACATGTTACGCCGCCGGTCGCGCCGACGTCTGCCCAACCACATGGCTATGCGGAACCCCAGGCGGCGCAGTACGCACAAGGTTTTGGCCAATCGCGGAAGAAGTCGTACATCCTATACTACGTCATCGGCGCGGTCATGTTTGGCTTGCTGGGCTTCGTGCTGCTGGTAGGCTTCGTCGCCTATCTACTTTTCGAAGAACTTGATGGGATGACGTTTGACGATTCGCAACCGCTGCCGGTCCAAAACGAGGATTACGTGACTGCCCGAACACAGTTTAAGACCACGCTTACGAGCCGCGGCGAAGCACCACAGGATTGGGACGAATTAGAGACGCCCACCGGCGCGGCGGAATTAATCTACCAATCCGGCGGCCGCGCCTTGCGAGCGTACATGGATCCGCCGCCGGCCGACGATGAGCCCCGACCTGGCGTGGTTTTTTTGCACGGTGGGTTTGCTTGGGGTGACGGTGACTGGGAGATGTCTCAGCCGTATCGTGATCAGGGTTTCGTTGTGATGACTCCCGTGCTGCGTGGCGAGAACGGCCAACCGGGCCACTTTTCTTTGTACTACGACGAAGTGGACGATGTCCTGGCGGCAACTTCCGCATTCGCCGCGCTCCCCTACGTCGACGAAACACAGCTCTACATTGCCGGCCACAGTGCGGGTGGCACGTTGGCTGCTCTGACCGTGATGGCCTCCGACCGGTTTCTTGCCATGGCGTCGTTTTCGGGCTCAATGAACCTGGACGGAGTCGGCGAGTGGGATCCAGATCTGCTGGTTTTTGACGATTCCAACGAGCGGGAGACACTGATGCGGTCGCCCGAAGCATTTGCAAAGAGCTTCAAATGTCCGGCTCAGCTGTACTACGGTAGCGAAGAGGAGTGGTTTGAAGAAGAGATCAAACGGACCGAGGCGACTGCGCGGAGCGCTGGCCTGAATGTCCAAGCGCTCATGGTCGCGGGCGATCACTTCACCTCCGTGCGGCCGGCGTTAACGCGCAGCATCGGTTTCTTTCGGCAACAGGGATTTGCCAGCGGAAAACCGCCGCCGCTAAGTCCAGCTACGGCTCCGCGCGCCGTCCCGCCCCGGCCGACGCCAGACGAACTCGCCCCCAGGTTTCCAGGCCGCCGCGCTCCCGATGATGGGAATGCGACCGGTCGCACTGCACGCCCGGAAATCCCGGGCAGGCCTGACTTTTCCATCCCGGATTTCCCACGCTCCTCGATCCCCACGCCCAGCCGTCCCAATTTCCCGACCCCAACACAGCCCTCGCTGCGAACCGGACCATCTTCGCGCCATCAGGGCATTCTTACGTTGGAAGTCACGGGCTACTCTGGCCGTAGCCCGCAGATGTTTTCCGCGCGGCGGGCATTGATTCGTAGTCGTTGGGCCGACCTTATCCAACTCGAAATTGACGAAGAAGCTGGGACGATCAAGGTTCCCGTGCGAAAGAACGTCGAGATAGACAGCGAAGCCGCCAAGGAAGCCCTGGAGAATGTCGGCTTTGAGATCGGTGCAATCACATTTAAGCCGATTGGCGCGGAGGACGAATCGGAGACGGCAGAAGAACCAGGAGAATAGACACAAGCGAATCGAAGCAGCAAACCACTCCCGCGACGACAACCCCCACCGCATAGCCACGCCCCAGAAGAAACTGCACACCCGATGACCGACGAAGAGCTGCTGCAACTGGTCGACACCAAATCGCCGGGTGAGCTATCGCTGGACGAAATTCAGACCTTGCGTACTCGACTGGCGGAGTCCGCTGCACTGCGGACCGCGTTTTCCAGCCGCCTTCGTCTGCAGACGTTTCTGGCTGAAGTATTGGCGAGGATTGACCTGGCGCCGGACGACGTTCTGCGGGCAAACAGTCAAAAGCGGCGCACTGGTTCGCGCCGTGCCATGTGGAAATGGGCGGTGTTATTGCTTTTGACGGCGAGCATCGCAACCGTATTGGGTGTGCCACAACTCCGTGAACGCCTGCGTGCGGCAGTGCATCGACTCACCGGCAAAGGTCAACGCGAGGTTGTCGACCAAACGACAACGGCGGAACTGCCAACGGATCCTGATGTCGAGTCGTTCGCCCCCGTCCCACCGGAAGCATCGGGCGAGGCAACAACACAAAGTAACCAGCCACCGTCCACCAAATCAGAAGCTGCCGGCGATGCTTCTCAACAGAAGGTTGCCGCGCCGGGAACGATCCCAGCAACGACGGTGGAGCCCGATGCGACATCCACAGCAACGGACTCACCACCGGTTCTGGCCGAGGATCCCGAGGCGGCACCGCCACCGTGGCAAGCCGCGTTGATTGCCGAACCGGTCCATACACTGGAGTCACTGCTGTTCCAGCGTTTCGATACGCGGAGGGTTCTGCCCCAAGCAACTGACTTGCACCACTGGTTTGATGTGATTGTGGGCGAGCCGAAGGGGATCGTCGAGGCGCGATCAAAGTACGGCCAGTGCGGTGCTATCGAAGGCATCTTGCGTCTGAACGCCCCGTGGACTGATGACTCGATTTTGCGGCTGGAACTAGAGTCGTACAAACAGCTACAAATCCACTTCTTTGCAGGCAAGCAAGGCGTGACGCTGGTGTTCCACGCGGATAAGCCGGAACGTTGGGCGGCTTATGCCACGACACGCAAGCCGAATGCGTTTACGCCGCAGACATGGCGGCTTACGGCCAGCGATGGTGGTCGAAATCGTCGAACACGGATTGACCAAGGTGGTCCCTATCAGCTTCGCCATCGTCGTGGTGAATTGCTGCTGACGCGCGGCGACATCGTTTTGATCCGAGCACCGTTGGTACATCTCCCTGACGATGTGTACTTCCAAGGACGCGCGTCGATTGTCGGCATCGACTGGCAGCGCACAGCCGCAGTGCCTCGCGGCATCGCAAAGGACGACCAACCGGAAATCGAGCAAGCCAACGCAACTGTCGCACGGTCGATGCGTGCGGCTGAATTCGCCTGGCAACGGCAGTTCGAACCACAAGCAAGTCTGACAACCCTGCCAGACGGTGCAATTCGCCTGGAATCTACCGACGCCGCCAAGCGAAGTTGGTCCACCATCTGGCGACCACGTGACGACCTGTATTACATCGATCTGGAACTCGACGACGCCACGGCTGGTGCGGGCATCTACCTTGGCGATGTCGCCAATCCCAAATGGGTGCTGCGCTACGTGCGTGACAATCGGACCGGCCAACTCTGCATGTTGGCTCGGGGCAACGACGACCACCGGGTGCAGGAGTTTCCTCCCTTGCACGTTGCCATGTTGCCGAGTGTCGGCGGTCGACACTGGGTACGGTTGGTCTGCGGGCCAAGTATGATTCGCTGGTGGTTGAGTGTTGATGGAACGCATTGGGCAGAGGCGGACCCGTTGCGAAATCCACCCAGTAACTTGACGCACCTTGGCCTGCATTGTGTGACTGGTGCCAAATGTGGTGTGACACTACGTCAGGTTCGGCTCACGCCGCTGACCGCGATTACGGCGTTGGCCGACCCCGAGTTACGTCATCGAGCATGGTTGCCGGATGCACCAGACGCCCCCCAGGCACCAAAGGACATCGCCTCGTGGATTGCCAGGACGACCGAATTTCAACCATCGGGCAGTTCGCTCAATGCATGGCGTCGGGCCGCCGCCGTGCAGACTTTGGCGACGGGCTGTGCAGCACCGCTGGGCATCGCCTTGATCGATCTGTTGTTGGACGATGCGGAGGCGCGCGAGTTGCCTATGAACGAGCAACTGCGGCTGCTTGATCAGGCGGCGCTGCTGGCGGATCTGTACGACAATCAGCAACGGTTGCAAACATGGGTTGATCGATATCATCGGCTCGGATTGGCACAGGCAGAGAAGCACGACGGGAGCGCGTTTTCGACGATCCGTGCGGCGTTGATGCGCTGGCCAGTGAAGACCATCCGACACTTCGACGTGTTCCATCCGCAGGCCATTGGCGAGGAACTCGTGCAATTGGTCTATGCTGGTGATTGGTCGACGACAGCTCAGTTTTGCCGGCAACTTCGCTTCTATCACCTGCAAGCGAAAGTACCGTTGTTCGAATGGGCCGAGATGGCAGCCGCGAAACGCACGCCCGAGGGTCTCAACGAAGATCTACTCACACGTTTGCCAGAGACCTGGCGCAGTATGCTCATCGAACACCAGAGCAAGGATGTCTACAACGTCTCTGCCGAGCTGCTGGCGTTGCTTGATAGCGAAGCATTTGACGATGCGGCGCGAATGATCGCCACGCTAAATCCGCGAGACTTGCCCGGTGTGGCGGTCGATGAGCGTGACGATCGATTGCTGGCCTCGCTTCCCGTTTTGATGACGATGGCCGACCGGCGTTACCCTCAGTTGCGAACTGCCGTTGCCGCGCAACAGGCAGCGCTGGCGGACCTCCGGTTGCGTGAACAAGTGGCGGAGCATGATGCTAGCGGTGTGGCTCTGGTTACCCTGCAGTTTCCCGGCACGACGGCCGTATCGAAGGCACATGCGTGGCTGGGTGATCGCGCACTTTCGGGCGGTTGGTTTGAGTCCGCGTTGTGGCACTACCGCCGTGCGTCGGAAGTCTCCAATCCAATCGACGGCACGGATTTGGGTTCGCGCGTGACCATGGCCAAGATCATGTTGGGAAGTGAGACGGCGGGCGAAACGCTGCCACCGCGACTTGGCGACATTCAGCTCAAGATTGAAGAGATAAAGGCAATTCAGGCCAACCGTCGTGTGGAATTGGGATCGGATACAGTTCGCTTCAAGCCGAACGGCTTTGCCGGCCCGCATATGCTGACTGCGGCGCCGACTGAGTTCGTCGTCCACAAACGCGCGCGGCTGGATGGCTCGGTGGGACAAGAAACGAATCGCGTCTTGAACGGAAACGTTAGCGTTTTCAAGATCGACTGGGCGAATCGACAGTTGGCTGTGTCGTTAGACAACCAGCGGATGTACGTCAGCAATCGGTTTCAAGTCGCGGCGTACGACCGGAAATCTGGCACCCGAGTTTGGCAGAGTTCACCGTTGTCTGGTCGCGTGCGACGAGCCCATGAATGGTCTTTGACCGCGATGCGACCGGTGTTACACGGTGACCGGATTTACGCTCGGCAATTGTACGGCGACACCACGTCGCTGGTCTGTCTTGACAAGTCGAAGGGCCAACCAATTTGGAACGCCATCCACCGCCAGAATATCGACATTATCTCAGATCCGATGGTCATCCAAGATCACCTGGCCTGCTTGACGATGGCTCGCACCGGGCAGCTGGAATCGGTTGTACGGTTCACGGTGCTCGATCCGGAAACCGGCACGATCTGGCATGAACGCGATCTAGTGACGGTTAGTAACGCTTGGCAGCGCCGCCAGGTTTGCGAAGTCCAGACGACACACGACGGGATGGTGGCCGTGTTGGGTGGCGTCGTTGTCAGTTGCGACGCGGACGGCCAGTTGCGGTGGGTCAGTCGGCAGATTCTGCTGCCGCCGGATGAACAGCCCGACTGGGTCACGCAAACGTTTTCGCCACCATTGGTCTTCAGCGACACGGCCCACACGGCGGTCGCTGGAAACGTCTCTCGGCACGGCGACCGGATCTACGTCACCGAACCCGGTGTGCGCGCCTTACAATGCCTGGACGCTGAAACGGGCGATCTGTATTGGTCACGTACGCTGCCTGATCTCGGACGGTTGTTGGGAATTTCTGGTGGGTGCCTAATTGCGCATGGCCACCAACGGTTGCTTGGGCTGGATCCGGCAACGGGCGAAACACGCTGGCTGCGTCCGATAGAGCCGCTGTTGCATGGCCATCTTTGTGGCGGTGAACACGGGATCCTTGTCGTACGTCGTCATCCGGTTGATGGAAAGAAGTCGGAATTCGTTCCCGAACTTGTGTGGTTGGATGGCAGGACAGGAGAAGAAACGCATTCAACTCGGCTGATCGGGCTCGAGGATCCTGACCCACGACTTGGACCGATGATCGTTATTGAGGGCCAAGTGTGGACGTTTTTTGGACGCGGGCCGAAAGATGCCTTCCGCGACGTGATTCAACTGGCGCCCACAGCAGCTCCCGCTGCGCAATCGACGACCATCACCAAGGATGATCCCTGGCAAAGACAGCTGCCTGACGATCTGCATCGGGCGCTGCATGAGCGGTTACCCGATTGGACGTTGCTCCGTGGCATCCCGGCCAAGGGTACGGGAATCGCGGCGGAAGTGCACGGCGAAAAAGAGGTGCTTTCGTTGGCAACTCGAGCAGGGATTCCGCTCATCCTGGGTCGTTCTGTAGATCTACCTCTAGGTGCCCACCCACGATTACGATTGATGTTTGGCAGCGAAGTGAAACGGCCCGGTCAAATCGAAGTGCGTTTTCAAGGCGTCACGATCTGGCAGACTGAGATTACGCCAAAATCACACACCACACCTTGGAAGACCATCGATGTCGATCTTCAAGGTGCTGCTGGAGAAACCGGATGGTTGACTGTCCACGCTCGGTTCGGCAGCGGCAATAAACCGGTCTTGGTGGCCTGGAAGCAACTGGACTTGGTTTTCTAGCCCTAATTCCATGAAAAGGGATTGGCTGTG
Organism: Planctomycetaceae bacterium; assembly: GCA_002685655.1. The sequence continues at coordinate 13,681 of NYXM01000168.1, read as the reverse complement.
AGTTTGTCGAGTTCCGTCCTACAGGATTTCAACGCCTCTCCGCGTGCATTGTGTCACGGCGGTGGGTAGAATAAAGACGCCCACCAAAACCGCAACTCACCGTTGCAAAACGTACGAGAAACGGGCTCTTTCCGTTCCTGCAGTCGGCTGAACCTCCCACATCTTCGGAACATCTATGCTTAGTCGGACATCGTTGATTGCCGTATGTTGTCTGCTGGCCCTGGTTTGTCCGGTACACGCCGAAGGTGATTGGGAAACGACACCAGAAAGCGAACAGGCGCTGGAACGTGGCCTGCAGTGGCTCGCAGACAATCAAGGCCCCGAGGGTAACTGGACATCCAACGACCTAGGGCTTGTTGGTATGGGTGCCTTGGCGTTCATGGCCGCAGGACATCAGCCCGGTCGAGGCCGGCATGGTCCAACCGTCAAGCGGGCCTTGGATTATGTGATTGATCGCGCCAAGCCGTCGGGGTTGTTGAACATTTCGAATTCACAGCGGGATATGTACAACCACGGGTTGGCGACATTTGTGTTGGGTCAAGCAAACGGGATGACGTCGACGAAGGAGCGTCGCCTGAACAAGACGCTTGACAAAGCACTGCGTTTGATTGCGAACACGCAAAGTGAGGACGGGGGCTGGGACTACCGCGCCCAGCGCCAGGCGCGTGGACATGACTTGAGTCTGGTTGTGATGCAGGCCAAGGCGCTGCGCAGCGCGGTCGATAGCGGTCTGGAAGTTCCCAACGAGGTGATCGATTTGGCAATCCGCAGCGTCCGCGGCCACTACGCTCCACAGAATGGTCGCCGCAACGCGCCGGAATCGGATCAGATTCAGTTGCCAGGGCAGTTCACATACACCAAGGGCGGGGGGGGTGGCACGATTGCGATGGCTGCCGCCGGCGTCGTTTGCCTGCAGGAATTCGGTCAGTACGACGATTGGAGGATTCGCAAGAATATGGACGTGATTGCTGCGGCGATCTCCCAGTTGCCCAAGCCGAAGTCGCGAACCTTACCGTTCGATGCGTACACGTCGTATTACGTTGGCCAAGCCCTTTATCAAGTGGGTGGCGAAGACTGGGAGGAACAGTATCCTCGTTTGCGCGATTATCTGGTCGCCACACAGGACAACGGAAACAAGCCCGCGCTGAACGGATCTTGGACCGACAACGGCGCCAATGGTGGCGGAAAAGTTGGCGGTCGACCCGGCGAACTGTTTGGGACATCGGTGGCCTGCTTCCTGTTGGCAATTCCCAATCGCTATTTACCGATTCTGCAGGAAGGTAAAATCGAAAGCCTGCGTCGACAGTTTAGTACGGCCAGTGGTCCTTGATTCACTTCTTGGTATCGCCCCAGTTTCATCGTCCATTGCATCTTTCCGCCCGCAACTGTCCTTGCTCGCTATGAACCTGCTTCCTTCATTTTCCATCTGGCAATTCGCTATCGCGGGAGCGATCTTCGCCACTGGTCCCTTGATCATCCATCTGCTCAATCGTCGTCGTTTTCGCGTTGTGCATTGGGCCGCGATGGAGTTCTTGCTGCAAGCTGTGAAGCGCAATCGTCGTATACTGCAGTTACGGGACTTGATTCTCCTGCTGCTGAGAACCGCCGCCGTGTTGCTGTTTGGTTTGGCGCTGGCTCAACCGTTTCTGTCCGAAGGTGATTCCGAATTCAATGGCACGCAACCACTTCATGTGGTGCTTGTCATCGACAACAGCCTCAGCACCGGCTATCAGCATTTGGAGGGAAATCTGCTCGACCGTACCCGCCAACAAGCTCGACGCTTCATCGATCGCTTGCCACAAGGCAGTTTGATTTCGTTGGTTCCGCTGGCAGGTAGCCAGCGGGAATCGAGTGTCGATCCGCACGCATCACGGGAGCACGCTTTGGCGGCGCTCGACCGGATCGAAGTGGTCGACCGCGCCGTCAGCTTTCGCAGGGCCGTGAACGAAGCGCAGCGAGCCAGTCAGGCCGCACCAAACCTGGCAAAGCGAGTCGTCTTTTTCACCGATCAGCAGCGTGGCGTTTGGAATGACTTGCAGAACATCGCCGCCGATCCCACGATGCCGCCCATGCAGATCGTCAACGTCGCGCCCGACGTTCGCGAAAACAGCTGGATCGCATCGCTGCGAGTGCAAGATGGGCTGGCGGACGTCGAAACGCCCACGACGATCCTGGTGGAAGTGGAGCATCAGGGCGAATCGCCGCGCGAAGATGTGCTGGTTTCGCTGTTTGTCGACGATGTGGAAGTGACTGCAAAAGCGGTCAACGTCGAGCCTGGACTTGGCCGACGCGAAATTGCCTTTGAACACATATTTGGGAAGCACCATCCCGAACCGGGTCGCCCCGCCTTCGTACCAGTTCGCGTTACACTGACCCCAGATCGCCTGCCGGCCGACGACCAGCGCCATCTAGTTGTCCCCGTCGTGACTTCCTTGCCGGTCGTCTTTGTCGATCAGTTCAACAACGAAACCGAAGATGTCGCAATCAATCGGATCGGCGAAACGCGACATCTGCGCAAGTTGCTGGCCCCGTCGTTTGGAACTCGCGAGAACCAAAGTCACTTGATTCGTGTACGACACCGGAGCATCAGCCAGCTAGACCGCGACCTGCTGGCCGATGCGCGGCTGGTGGTGGTGGCCGGTATTGCCGATCCAGGCACCAAAGTCGGACTGCTTCGCGAGTATGTGCAACAGGGTGGCCAACTCGTGATTGCAGCAGGTGGCAGTTTCAACCCTTCCGCCTGGACCAGTGCAGCATGGCAGAATGCCGAAGGGATTTTACCCGCACCCCTTTTGAATCAGCCGTTGGGTACTCTGCCGGAACAGTCAGGCGGACCGCTCAAACCGTTTTTCCTGGCGACGGAGAATCTAGAATCGCACCCGTTTTTTCGGCTAGCCGGAATCTCGGAAAGCGAGTTGCGTGATTTGTATTCTGAGCCGTTCTTCTTTCAGGCGGTGGTTGCCGACGTGTCCGACGAATTGGTTGAACGGGTCAGGATGGCCGAAATGGACCGTTTGCGGACAACGTACCCTCGGCCGTCGGAGCGCGACGGTTCGAAACCACCAACCGATGACCCGCCAACATCGGACGCAAGCCAACGTTGGCTGCTTTGGGAAAGTCCCACGGTAGCACAGGACGAAGATCAAGTTCCCGCTGTTCCGGAAGAATATCAGCGTTGGCTGGAAAGTACTGCAACGGCCGGTCTACCACGGGTGCTCGCGCGATTCACCGACGCTGATCACACGGCCTACCTGGTTGAACGTTCAATTGGTCGAGGCCACGTTGTGTTTGTTTCGAGCGGCTTGCTGTCAAATTGGAACACCATTGCCCAGACCAATGCAATGGTGTTGTTTGATCGGTTGTTGCGGAGCATGATCGAATCGACGTTGCCGCAGCGTAACTACGATTCGCCTCAGCAGATCGCGCTACCGCTGGTTACGAACGACCGGGCCATCGCCGTCTCGCTGACGCGACCGTCGCGCGAGGGAATTCCGGAATCGCTGGACATCGGATTCATTCGTCGTGACCAACTGGGTGTGACAGTCGGCAATCCGTTGCAACGCGGTCTATACAGGATCGCTGCACGGAAGCGTGATGAAACAACGGGCCGTGAAGACGATGATCCCGATTGGGAACTTGCCGTGACCGTCAACGGCCCCGCCAGCGAGTCCGATTTACGACCACTAACTGACGCACAGCAAGCCGAGTTGGCAGAACATCCTCGATTGACCCTGCTGGCCGAAGGCGAGCCGATCAATTTGGCGGGTGCCCAAACGCGTGGCCAGGACAGCTGGTGGTGGTTGATCTTCGCGGTGCTGATTCTGTTGGCCTGCGAAGTCGCGGTGTTGGTGTTGCCCGTCCTATTTGCCCGCCGTGCCCCATCCGCAACACCGTCCACTTTACCCTCTTTACCGCCCTGAGCCGTACGAATGAGATTCCTTGGTTGGCTGCTTGGCCTGAACGACGTAACGTCGATTGAATCGATCGAGGTCTACTTGTCCGCGCCTTGGGCCGAACAGAGGCTGTTTTGGGTGTGCTTTGGTGTTGTGGCGATGTTTATCACCGCGATCGTCTTCTACCGCCGTTTTCAGATCCGAGGTTCCGGATTCGCACGCACGATGCTGGGCTTCGGTCGTGGCCTCTTGCTGGCGATGTTGTTTCTCACATTGGCGGGACCGGCGTTACGAATCACGGCCGCGCGCGTCCGCCAACCTGTCGTGTACCTGCTCTTCGACGGCACGGACAGCATGACGATCCAGGATCGTTGGACCGATGCGGAACGCGAAGCTTTGGCTCAGGTGACCGGGCGAACCGCGGCGCGTGACGATGTGTCGACGGATCAACCGCCCGCATCGCGACTGGATTACCTTCGGGCTTTACTGCGTAGCGAAGATCGAAACGTCATCGACCGATTGCAGCAGGACGACGCCTGCCGACTGGAAGCATTTATTTTCGATGGAAATTCGACAAGCCAACTGAGACGGATCGGTGCGACTGACGACGGAAGTGCACTCGATTCACGCAAGCTTGCCGAACAACTTACGGCAACCGGCCAGGTAACGGCGCTTGGCGAAGCATTGGTGGATGTTCGAGATCAATCCGGCGCTGGGAACTTGGCTGCGGCAGTGATGTTCAGCGACTTCGCAAATAACTCGGGGCTGACGCCACTGGGTGACGAACGGTCGCCAGCCAAGGCGATCGGCGCACCATTGTTCACGGTCGGCTTGGGCGCGAAGGAGGCCGTCGATTTGTCGGTTGAATTGCAGACTGACCCCAAAATGAAGAAAGCGGAACGCACGACGTTGTTTGTTAAATTGCGTCAATCGGGGATGCAAGATCGCGTCGTGCGCGTTTCGGTGACGGCGCACCCGCTCAGCGGAACCGCCGCGATGGCCGGCGAGGTGATTCAGATCGGCCAGCGGGACGTGACGCTCGGTTCCACGGTCCAAGGCGTCGATTTCCCGTTCACTCCACAGGAAGCTGGGCAATTCGAGTTTGTGGCCGAAGTGGAACCGCAGGACGGCGAAATCGTCGACGACAACAATCGCTCGATGCGTCAAATCACCATTATCGACGATTACCTGCGGCTGATGTACGTTGCCAACGAGCCGTCTTGGGAATGGCGATTTGTCAAGGAGGTCTTCCATCGCGACCGGCTGGTTGGTATGAACGGCTTTCGGACCTACCTGAGTTCTTCCGACCCGCGTGTCCGCCAGGCGAACGTGCTGTTCCTGCCGACGCTAACTCCCAAACGGAGTGAGTTCTTTGCCAACGACGTCATTTTTTTGGGCGACATGCCTGGTGCATCGCTGTCACCGCGTTTCTGCGAAATGGTGAAGGAGTTTGTGGGGACAATGGGCGGCGGACTGGTCGTGATCAGTGGCCCTCGCTTCGGTCCGCGTGAATTGCGTGGTACGGCGCTGGCCGACATGTTGCCCGTGATCGTCGAGCGCGATACCCAGATGCGTGACGAGCGTGAATTCGCGTTGCGACTGACACCCCAAGCTGCCTTGCATCCGTTCATGAACCTCGGCAAGAGCGATGCCGAGAACATCAAGGCGTGGCAGAACCTCGACAAGCTGTCCTGGTATCAGCCGGTGGCGGCACTGCATGATCAGGCGCAAGCGCTTGCCGTGCATCCAACGGATAAATGTGCCGACGGAAAGACGCCTCAACCACTGATCGCGATTCGTCGTTACGGCAAGGGCGAAGTGGTTTACCTGGCCTGCGACGAGATGTGGCGGCTGCGTCGGAAATACGGTGAATTGTACTATCGGCAGTTCTGGTCGCAGTTGATCTACCGGCTCGGAATGAGCCACGCATTGGGAGCGGATAAGCGGTTCGTCGCGCGCGTCGATCGGCCGGAATATCGTGTCGAGGATCGCGTCACATTTACCGTCGAGGCATACGACGAAAACTATGAACCGTTGCTTGACGATGGGTTACCCGATCGCGCATTGTCCGCCGAATTGACATTACCCTCGCGCGGCTCCAGCCCGGACGAGACACGAGTGATCGCCGTGCCGATGTTGCGCCGCGGCGTCTTTGAAGCCCAGATCCCGGTGTATGCCGCAGGTACGTACCGTATCCGGGTGAAAGATCCCGTCACAGGTAACTATCAGGAACGCCGCTTTGAAGTAACGGATACGTCCGCGGAACACCGCACGGCAGTTCGCGACGCGACCCTGCAAACACGGCTCGCCGAAGAGACTGGCGGTCGCGCTTATGAACTGACTGAGGTCCATCGAATGATCAACGACTTGCCTTTGAGCGAAACCGTGGAACACGAAACGCGAAACCACGCACTTTGGAGCACTCCGCTGTGGTTTATCGCGGTGGTGGGACTCATGTTGGGCGAATGGCTGATCCGCCGAATGGTACATCTGCAATGACACAACTCGCACGCACACGCAACCAAGTCGTCGCTCTGCAGCGTCATCGTCTGCTAGTGAGGTGGGGGACCGCGCTGGCTCCCTTGGCAACCGGCTTGCTGTTGATTCTTGCTGCTTTCTGGGTGGTCGATTTTTTCTTCCAGCTGGATGCCGCTCAACGAACTGTGATGTTGGTGGTTTGCGGTTTATCTCTGCTCTGGGTCTTTCTGCGATATGCCTTGCCATTGTTGTCGCGCCATGAATCCACCATCGACGTGGCGTTGTTGGTGGAACAGCAGCATCGACTCGACAGTGACCTGGTTGCAGCCCTGCAGTTCGACGCGTCACCAGCGGTTAACTATGGGTCGCCGGAATTGGAAACGGCGGTCGTTGAGCAGGTGTCGGAGCTAGCGTCTCGGATCGACTTTTTTGAAGGCACGTCTTACGAACAGTTTTCGCGACGCGCGTTTATATTGGCGATCATTGTTATCTTGGCAGTCGCGTCCATCGTCGTATTCCCCGACCATGTGCGTGTCTTTTTTCAACGCCTCTTGTTGAGCGCTGATCACTACCCCACCCAAACCGTCATGGATACCGTGGTCGTCAACGGGAAGGTAGTCCTCTCGCGCGCCCAACATCCTACACAGCCCGTAGACTGTTCGGCGGCTCAGGGGCAACCGGTGACCATGTTCGTCCAGTGCATCAATGCAAGCCAAATGTGGAACAACACATCTCCTCTCTCAGGCGAACTTCGTATTACCGGAGTCGATGGCGGGAAGAAAACCGTACCCCTGGAACTGTTGCCGCTTACCGATCGGCTGGCCGGATTGGAAGAGGCCGCCATCCGCATTCAAGAGGCAATTGCGGACCCGAGTGTCCTCGTCGACCAATGGTGGTTGGACGAAGTTGCCCCAACGGTCGCGTTCGACGCGCCGCTGGCACGAACGAAATTACAGCGGGCGCCCGAAGACCGTGCAGCGTTGGACGCGGCGCTTTTAGAAATCCACCGAGCTACAGGATCGTGGCCTGGATCTTCCGCGGACTTCACCTTGTTTCACGGCCAATTCGAACGGCTGATCGAATCTATCGATTACCAGGTTCACATCGGCGACGCATGGACCGACCCGGCACGGATCCAGATGATTTCGCTGCCCGTTGTTACGCTTGATCTGAAGGTTGTGCCCCCGAAATATGTGGGCAGTGAGAATTCGAGGAAGCCAATTGGATCGCGACAACTGTCCGTGTTGGAAGGTTCGGCTATCAACATGTCCCTTAGCGTGGCGAACGAGAAACAGATCGAAGACGCTTGGGTCCGTGTTAGCAGTAAATCGGATACCACACGCTGGGATCTAGTGACGCGGGAGGATCAGCGAATGGTCTGGAGTCTCGCTGGCACGACGCCGTTTTCGAATGTCACGAAGGAATTCTCATTCGAGTTGCATGTGCGCGATACTGACGGTTTGCAACCAGAGAGTCCGATCCGGGGATTTGTGAGGTTGCGGTCGGACCGGTCGCCAACAGCCACCATGGAACTGGTTCATCGGGTTGTGCTACCAAGTGCAAGGCCCGTGGTTGGTTTTCGAGTAACCGACGATTTCGGGATTGCTCGGTTGCTCTTGCATCTGTCCGTCCAACGACAACACAATGAAGTTCCCCCCGTGGACTCCGCCTCGGAACCAACATCCGCTGACCTACGCACTCAGGAGATTCCGTTAGAAGCAGCTTGGTTGCCCGCCGACAAGCTCCCTTACCATGGTCGATACGAAGTCAACATGGCTGCCTTGGAGTTATCCAAGGGAGATCAAGTGAAATTGACGATTGAAGCTGTCGACTACCGCGGCGAAACACCTGGCAAGTCAACTCTCAGCGAAGCTGTGGTCTTGGACATTTCTGATGAAGCGGGCGTCCTTGCCGCAATCGCCGAAGCAGACGAAAATTCAGAAGAGCGACTAAACGAAGTCATCAAGGAACAATTGGGAATCGGAGACGAGCAATGACGCATCATTCGGCTACCGCGTGGATTGTGTTGATCGCCGCTTGGGTTTTCTCGCTGTCGAGTGCCCCATTGTTGGCGCAAGACGTCGAACTCGATGTGTTGCGACAAAAGCAGCGTCGCCAGGAAAAGGCGCGTGGTCTAGCGACCGAGCTTGTTTCCAGCGTACTCGATATTCAATTGCGGCAGCTCAAGGAGAACCAGCTCGAGCATCTTCCGATCTACTCAGAGATTAAGTCGATGCGTGGCAACCTTGACAAATTGGTCGAGCATGAAATGCAGGAAGTCGTAAAACTGCTCGTCGAAGCTCAACAAGGCGAAACGACCCAGCAACTGCGGAAGGTCAATGAAGCCCGCAACGTCATTCGCGAAGTTGTCGTGGCGTTGATGGCGGAACGCCAGAAACTACTCAAGCGATTACGCATCGCCCGCATTGCGGCACAAGTTCGCCAGCTCATTCTGCTCGAACGCGACACCCTGGACCAAACAAAGGAACTGCCCGCGGCCAAAATCGACCAGCGTGAACAACTGACGCTGGATACGATTCAGGACCAGCGTGACATCACGGCCATTTACTTTCAGCTTGTGGCCGTATTGAGCGACGTGAGCGATTGGGGTGGCCCGATCGCCACGGGCGCAACTGAAGGACTGCGCGTGCTGAAAACCGCACAAGTCAAGCAACAGTTGCAAGTGATCGCCACTTCCCTGCAGCAAAGCGAGATTGATGCAGCCGTTACGAGCCAACGTAACGTGATCAAGGGACTCATGGCCTTGCTCAAGGTGATCGAAGATACGCAAGGCCTCATCGGTGCCGATCGCGAAGCGGCGCTGGAGATGGTCCGCGAAATGATCAAAGAACAGGAAGAACTGCGCGAGACTGTGCGAGAAGACGATCTGGTTGAGGAAACGGCCAAAGATGAATTCGCGTTCGAACAGCGTCAGATCCAACAGAACCTCGGCACGTTGGCCGAAACGTTGGCCGACTTTCCGGAAGTCGATCCGCTCGTTGCCCAATCGCGCGAATCGGCCGCGCAAGCGGAAGCTGAACTGTTTGAGGGCGACAAGACCGAAGCGCTGCTACAGCAAGGTCAGGTCGTCGGCAGCTTGGCGGAAATCGAACAGCAACTCCAACGTGCGCTCGAACCGGACTCGGCAGACAAGACCGCGGATGAACTGGCCGAACAGGTTAAGCAACTCGAGAAGCTCGACCAGTCACTCGATCAAGCTGTTGCCACGCAGGAGAAAGCGACGGAGCAGGCCGAAAAGAACGCCAGAGCAGCTTTGCAGGCCGAACAGCAAGTCGCCAAACAGCTTGAGGCTGCCGAGCAATTGGGCGAATTCTCGCGGGGGATCGAATCACGGTTGGACGATGCGAAGGACGCCGTTGAGGCTGCCGCGAAGACCACCGCCGAGATGCAACCCAAAGCTGCCCAAGCCAGGCAGCAAGACACCAAGCGTGCCGAAGACGTATTGCGTCAGGCCGCTGCCGAGGTCAAAGCGGAGTTGGCGGACACCAAACGCCGGCAGCTGGCCGTCGAGGTCGGCGAATTGGCGCGGGCAGCCGAGGCGCTGGAACGTGCAGCGGCGGCGGAACGCGAAATCGCCAGTGCCGCTGCCGACGCTTCACAAGCCGATGGATTGACTGAGGAGAAGGCGGCTGCCTTGGCGAAAGAACAGAGTATCGTGGATGCGGTTGCGGAAAAGATCGCCGAGGGGGTGAAGCAGACGGCACCGACAGCCGCGCAGCAGATCGTCGCTGCCAAACCATCCGCCCAGGAAGCGGCAAGACACCTTGCCGCAGCCCAGAAGCAACCGGGGCCCGATTCCAAACCGGCCGCCGCAGGGGCCGCTGATGCCGCTGACAAGTCGGCCCAGCAGCTAGAGACAGCAGCAGCCGAATTGCGTAAAGCCGCCGGGACCGCAGCCCAGGAACTAGCCAAACAAGCCGATGAACAATTGCAGCCCGTCGCTGCCGCTCGTAAGGCTGTCGAAGGCACGCTAGCCAGCCTGCCGGAAGATTCCACCGCCAATCTCGCGCAGCTCCAACAGGCGAGCGCCGACGTCGCACAGGCGCGGATCGAGCAAATGAAAGCCAGTGGTCGTGCACCCGCCGCCGCCGCGCAGAAGATGGCTGACGCCATTGCGAAGGCTCAAGAAGATCAACAGGCTGCCAACCGCGCCGCCGAAGCGCTCGCCCGCGGTACCGCCTCCACGCCGTTGGAAGCATCCCGCAAACAAGACCAAGTGGCGGAGCAGGCAAAGCAGCTTGCCAAAGATGTCTCGTCTGAAGTGGCGAGCAAGTTGAAGGCGGCCGTGGAAGCCGCGGCAAAAGCTGCCCAGGAAACGCTCATCGGTAAACCGCAGGATGCGCAGGCGGCTCGTGACGCTACTGCCGCCGCGCTCGACGATGCCTTGGCTACCGCAATACAAGAGACGCGTGATGCGGCCGAACAACCAGCTGGCGCTCCCAACAAAGATGCTCAAGACACCGTGGGCGACCTGGCCGGGAAGGCCAAGACGTCCGTCGGTGATCGACCCGCCGATGTTGCCGATGCGCTTGTCGAAGCGCGGCAGATGTCTGACGCCGCCGGTAAAGCGCTCGATGCGGATAACACGGACGCCGTCGAGAAGAACCAGAAGCAGACAGCCGAAAATCTCGACAAAGCAGCCCAAGGATTGGCTGAAGCAATCAAAGCCGAAAAGAAGAAACAACAAGAACAGCTGGCGCAACAGTCGAAGGAGAGTGGTCAACTTGCCGATCAGGCGGCGACTCTCGACACGGGCGCCACTGCCGCGTTGCGTCAGGCGCAGCGTGCCGCCGAGCTGATGGCGGAGACACAAGTCCGGCCAACCGACGAAAATGCAACTGACGAGAACGCCATCGACTCCAACGATTTGGCGAAGACCAACAAGGATGTCCAGCGCGGTCTCGAGCGGGCTGTAGCGAGCCTGGCCGCTCGCCAACAACAGCTGCAACGTGACAAAGATATCGCGGAAACACTGATGCAATTGGCGATGCAACAACAACAAGCCCGCGACGAAATCGCCATGCAGGCAGACGCGCTGAAACAGTTGGCCGGCAAAAAGCCTACTCCACCGGCTGAGACGACGGACAAACGTCCTGGCGATGTCCCGACCGACGCCACACGTCGCGAGCAGCAACTTGCCGCAGCCCAGGCACTCGAAACGGCCTCTGAGAAGTTTGCTCAGGCGCAGCGCGCAACCGGCGAGGGCGCGGTTGAAGTTTCGGGACAAGAAGAAGTTGCAAATCAACCGATTCGCCAAGGTCTGGAAACGGCTGCTCAATTGGGCCAACTGTCCGCAGCGCTGCCTGCCGAGGCACTTGCGCAAGCCGGCGAACCGACGGATGCCACACCGGCCGCGGAGGGCAATCCCACATCCGAAAGCGCACCACCGACGGGCGAAGGTCAGACGCCAGCCGGTACCAGCGGAGACAGTGCCAACGCGCCCACAGAAGGCGCGGCGCAGAACTCGCCGCCCGGCGACGCGCCGTCCGAGGCAACAGCTGCGACGACGGAACTGGGCAACCGGTTTGTGCCAGATTCACCAGAAGTAACCGCTCAGCAGATTGCTGGCAGTGAAGCCCTAGCGGAAGCCGCCCAAGCGTTGGCGCAGGCCAGCCCGACAGCTCAGCCTGCTGCAGGTGACACGCCGTCCGGCGAAGGCGAACCAAGCCAATCCACACCGCCAGCAGACGCGCAGGACAAAACTGCCAAGACTTCACCCACTGCAACAACTGGCGGCGCTTCCGCGGATGGGGAAGCTCAAGAGAACCAGGAAGCGGAGGATGCTCCATTGGAACTGAATCCAGCCGCCAAAGGTGATAGCCGCAGCGACAAGGAAGGAAAGAGTAACGGCACGACACGTAATTTTCAGACCGAAGGCTGGTTCGCCAAGCTACCGCCATCGCTGCAAAAAGCGATTCAAGCTAAGGCCCGCCGCCGCGCGCCGCGTGGTTATGAACAACGACTTAAGCGCTATTTCGAGAGTATTGATTGAACAGTTGTCTGCCATCCGGGCAGGTCCCAATTCACTTACACTACCACAGCACTCAGCGACGAAAGCACCATGACTGAAAACCATCCTGACGATGTTGCCGCCGTACAACGGTGCCAAGAATCCTTTGACCGCATTAAGGCCGAACTTTCCAAGGTCATTGTTGGGCAAGACGACGTGATTGAACAAGTCATGGTCACCATTCTGGCACGTGGCCACGCCTTGCTGGAAGGTGTACCTGGTCTGGCTAAGACTTTGCTTGTCAGTTCTCTGGCCAAGGCAATGCATATGTCGTTTCATCGAATCCAGTTTACACCTGATCTGATGCCCAGCGACGTGACGGGCACCGAGTTGATTCAAGAGGATCCTGAAACTGGTGAACGAGGATACAAGTTTCTTCCTGGTCCGATTTTTGCGAACCTGTTGCTGGCGGATGAAATCAACCGAACCCCACCCAAAACCCAGGCCGCGATGCTCGAAGCCATGCAAGAGCGTCACGTCAGTGCGGGCGGCAGCCAACACGATTTGCCTGCCCCCTTCTTCGTGCTGGCAACACAGAATCCGCTCGAGCAAGAGGGCACCTACCCACTGCCCGAAGCACAGCTGGACCGTTTCCTGTTGTACATCAAGGTCAATTATCCGACGGGTGCCGAGGAATGGGAAATCGCTCGGCGCGTGACGACGGGTCAACTTGGCGAAATTGAACCTTGTATCACCGGCGATGAGATCATCGCATTGCAGGAGCTGGTAACGCGAGTTCCCGTCAGTGATCAGGTCCTGGGCTACGCCTGGGCATTGGTTCGCGCGTCGCGTCCAGGCTCCACTGAGGCACCCGATTTTGTCAACCAATGGGTGAATTGGGGTGCCGGACCACGGGGCGTTTTGACGCTGGTGACCGCCGCAAAAGCTCGAGCGATTCTGCATGGCCGTTACCACGCCGCGGCCTCGGATGTGAAAGCAGTTGTCACGCCGGCGCTGCGCCATCGATTAGCGGGCAACTACACGGCGCAGGCCAATAACGTCGACAGCGAACAGCTGATCAAAATGTTGATGGATGCCGTGCCCGATGATCGGCACTACGAGAAGCCTGCAGCATAGCAACCTAACTGGACAGCGACACTTCAGTCCTGAAAGGGGTCGGGAGTCTCTTTCGAATGACGACCCGCATGCTTCGGAGCAGACCTTGACCTAAAAGACTCCCGACACCTTCGCACCCGCCGGCAGCGTTTCGGCAGTTGACCTTTCCAATTTACCCCTGAGTACCCCATGGCCAAGTCGGTTCTATCGCGATATTTGGATC
>NYXM01000167.1 GCA_002685655.1 Planctomycetaceae bacterium | reverse complement strand
GTGTTGACCGTTCGTTGTCCAGGCCTCGGATCGACGCCTTGTTTCTCGCTGACCTTTGTCTTTACCGCGACGAAGCACCAGCCTTCGTCGATGTAGTCATTGCACGGCTTGTCCATGCCGTCGGGATACTTGTAGCCATGATCGTCCATCCAGCGCTTCAGTGCCGCCGAACTGCCGGCCGCGAGCACAGCGACTTCATACATGCCGACTGCTTCCTCGCGTAACACTTTGACTTCTCTCTTTTCCACGATCGCCAACGCATCGAAATAGGTATCGACTCGGCCGTTACTGGCTCCGCCAAATGCCTGACCGAGGCCTGGCAATTGTGGACGCAGATCGACAACGACTTCGGGCGGATCAACGGCCGCAGCAAGATGGCCGAAAATGTGATCGGGCACTTTGCGAATTGCCGGCGGCGTGGGAAACGGAATCAGCATTCCAAATTCTTCGACCTTGCCAGTGAAGCCGGGTCGGATCACGAACGTCTCGATGCCGTCCTTGTAAAAGACATAGGTCTGTTGCTCACCAACGCGTGCCAACGGAATCGGTTGACCCGAAGGATAGATCGGCGGAACCATGCCGCATGGATCAGCCTGCAAAAGGCTTGAAGAATAAGAAAGGAACAACAAATACACTACGACTCTGCATTTGAATCGCATCGCTGATCTCCGCTACTATATGGGGCACTTTTTGCGGGTGGTGGTGTGCAAGGAATGAGTTGGCAGCAATCCTATGATAGACGATTGAGCGGCGTTTGTAGTTCCCATTTTGGATCAGGCGAATGCCACCACAATCGCCTGTCGTTTTAGCGGTCTAAAGGTCGTGGGGTGCTTAAGCCACTTGTTGCCGATTATGAGTTCTTAAGCTTGAAGTCACCCTTGTTAGATTCCCACCATTTGCGCCAGCGCGGGATGTTTTTTGCTCCCTGCTTGATGTTCCAGGTCGTACTTGTCATCCAGGGCTCTGATTTCTTGTTCGATCTTCGCACCAATCCGTAGAGAGCGTAGTCGACGAAAGCACATTTCTCCGGCTTCCTTTCCGCCGCGTTGAGCATGATTTCAAACGACTCGACCCGCCCCATTGCGCCTAAGGCTTCAATTGCTCTCTGCACACCAAAAATGGCGGCTCGTTCAAGGCACGGCAAACACTCCGGATCTCCAATCGCCTGCAGAGCTTGTGCAGCGCCGTCGGAGAACATATGTCCTTCCGGATAGCGTTCAGCGTGAGAATCAACAAGACCGCAAAGAACTGGCACCGCCCTTTTATCCCGCGACCATCGCAGGAACTCAATCGCCAAGCCAGCGATCGTCGCATCCTCGTCTTCAAGTAAGGATTCGACTTTGACAATCGAGTCCGAATTCCGCATTTTCGCAAGCGCAGTAATCGCTTGCCGAACTACTTTGCGCTCAGAAGACTCAAGACATTCGTGCAGATATTTAACGCAGTCTTCTCGATTCAGTTTCCCGACCTTTTCCGGAACGCGTGACTCCACGGTCAATGTATATGGACCGGTGACGCGATTGTATGGATTGGCGATTTCTTTAAGCGTTCGTTGATAGAACTCGGCCATCTCACTTTTCGGCGGTGCGGTCACCACCTCGACAACGGCTGCGTTGTTTTCATCAACGGTTCCCTTCAAAACCACCTTGCTCTCCTCATTCCACGGCACGTATTCAAAGTAGTTCCACACCGTTCCTGCTGATTCGAGCTGAGGGAACTCCTTGCAAGTGACCTTGAAACCGCCAAATAGTTCCCCTAATTGAAAGACGATGTTCTCGTCCGGTGGATACCTTTTCTTGTCAACGTAGGGCGACGGATCTTTCCTCATGCGCAACAGGTCTCGGACCTTTTGCCGTTCGCTCATTGGCACGAATGAACTGGGATGAAATGGCCAGTAGTTGTCCCCCCACTTTCTCAGAAAAAACACGCCTTGGTCCTCGTCTTTAAAAACCAGCGTGGACTTGATGATATCCCGTGTAGCGATCTTATCCATCGGAGCATCACCTTTGAGAACTTCGGTTACTCTTATCTTTGCGTCTCCCTCTTCGACTGACGCCGTTCCCACAACCACCCAATCCGCCTTTGCGATCAATTCGGCAAGGTTCAGTTGAAAAAAGCTGTCCGCACGCGCGGTCAGTGCAGACTGAGCCACCGAGCATGAAAATGCGATGATGACGGCGTTGAACAGTCGATGGCGAAATTCATATCGTGTCACGATTGATCTCCTGAACCCGAATAGAATGAACGAGGAGTTGGACGTATTCAAGACTAGCGAGTTCCGCTCGGATCGCGCGCTCGATGACGTGTACGAATACTCGTTACGAGCGTAACTTCAGCCAGACGGGTTGCATTTATCTGCTGAAGTGAAATTGACCTGGTTCGCGGAATGACCAGGTCGACGACGTCTTGGTCATGTCGGCGATTTGCGTTCGCGACTCAGGTCGTTTTGTCATTATAGGATCGAGAATACCTCGGCTTTGTGCGTCTCGCAGGAACGGGCCCATTGTTTGCCTGAGAGTTTCTGCAAGGCGGAATCACAATACCACGCGCGATAATCGTTAGGACGGACCGTTGAACCTGCCTTTGGTCAAAATACAACCATTTGCGGCCGCTTAGGCTTCGTTTCCGTTTTTTTCAACTGACACTCAGCTAATTTGTTTTTGAATTTCGCCTTCGAAGCTGCTTAGTAGTAAGGCAAAAACTGTTTTGCGAACAGGCTACTCATCAATTATCCAATGTTTGGGGCTTGCGCACGAATTGCCCATTTAGTAGAGGTCATTCTGATGATTAAACATGAACAAAAATGCCCTAAGTGCAGCGGACCCATGGAACGAGGGTACATCCTCGACTATACCCACAGTGCTCGCTGCGTAAGTACGTGGATTCCAGGTCTACCAGAAAAGTCATTTGGTAGCAACTCGCACATCTCGCGATGGTGAGAATCGCAAGTGGTGATTGGTTATTGGATTAGAAAAAGGCGCTAGCATCCGCTGGCAAAAGTAAATGTCCTCTTGCATAACAACAGGATGCGTAAACCCAATTCTTGTTGCTAGCAGGAGGACGAAATCATGATCGCAAAAGAACGAGAGATTCTCAAGGCACGTGAGATCTTTGATGGAATGTGTCAGTTTATCGAGCGGGCCAGCGAGGAAGATTGTCGCGTGGATCAGGTGGAGCGGAAGCTTTTTCGAGATGCGTTACAACTCTGCTTGGCGTTGTTGATCGCGTTTGTGAAGGGCGCCGGAGATGGCAACCAAGGGAAAACATTGCAGAGAAACGGCAAGCAACTACAGCGTTTGCAAAAGAAACGCTCGCGAAGGTATGTTTCTATCTTCGGCGAGTTTTCCTTCAAACGATACGTCTATGCCGTCCGCGAGGGACAGAAAATCGAGTGGGTAGAATTGGACGCCCAACTGGGAATGCCACAGGGAGAATTTTCTTACGTGGTCGAAGATTGGCAACAAAAATTGGTCGTCAAAGACGCCTTTGGCGAAGCGGTCCAGACGTTGGACGATTGGTTGGGCGTGGCACCCAGTGTGAGAAGTGCGGAACATATGAATCGTGACATGGCGCAAGATGTCGAATTGTTCCGCGATCAACAACAACAATCCCCGCCACCGTCGGACGAAGAGGGGGACATCCTGGTTGTGACCTCCGACGGGAAAGGGGTGCCGATGCGTCGCCCTTTGCAGCAGCGGATCCAGGAACTGAAGGCCAACCGGCCCCAGGATCCCCGCGGGCGAAAACCGAAAAAGAAACCTCCGAAGAATCCAGCGGTGAAACAAAAACGTCTGGGCAAAGGCCAGAAGAAGACCAAAAAACAGATGGCCTACGTGGGAGCGGTGTATACCATCGATGGTCATCTGCGGACGGCCGATGACATCTTGGACGAAGTGCACCGGCGGCAAAGTCAAACGCAACGTCCGCGTCCGCAGCACAAACGTGTGCGGGCTCAAATGACGCAGATTCACGAGGGTGAAGTGTTCCCCGCCAAACCACGATTGTTCGCGGAGTTGGCGGTCGAATGTGAGGCGCGTGATCCACAAGGCAAGAAGCCTTGGATTTGCTTGATGGACGGTGAAAAATCGCTTTGGGATGCGCAAGCGGAATGGTTCCCAGACGCGGTTTGCATCTTAGATCTGTACCATGTGCTGGAGTATCTTTGGAAAGCGGCCCACGTCTTCCACAAGGAATCGAGTCCCGAAGCACAAGCGTTTGTCGATCACTATTTGCGTATGTTGTTGGAAGGCAAGGTGGGGTACGTGATCGGCGTTTTCAAGCGACGTTTGGGATCGGCTGACCTAAGCAGCACGAAGTGCAAAACGCTGGAAACGGTGATTGGCTACTACGAAAACAATCGCGCGCGGATGCGTTACGACGAATACTTGGCCGCTGGTTATCCGATTGGTAGCGGCGTCGCGGAAGGAGCCTGCCGCCACCTTGTCAAGGATCGCATGGAGGGTACTGGCATGCGATGGGAAATCATTGGTGCTCAGGCCATGCTTGATTTGAGATCCATTTACCTCAACGACGAATGGGAAGACTTCCTAAACTTCAGAATACAAAGTGAGCAAAAAACATTGTATGGGCAAGCCGCATAAGAGAGATGTGCGAGTTGCTACCAATTAATTTCGTTATTTGGCTACCGCAGTCCGCCGTTAAATATCAGACATGACCGAAATCGCGAAACACTGGGTGTGGGTGATTGATGTCGTCTTCGGCGCGATGATCGGCATGGGTTACGCCAAGCTCGATGACGCGCTTCGAGAGGCACGTAATGTTTCCAAGATGGAGGTTGCCCGGCACATGTTGTGTGCAACCGGGTTTCTATCGTTCGTTGTCTACGACGTCGGGGCGTACCATATTCTCATAGACAAATACTCATACACAATCACTGCCTCAAGCGGCTTCCGATACGCCCTCGACTTGATGTTGATCTTTCTTCTCATGGTTATTCTGTCGCGGTCAATGTCCTACAAGGCTGAGGAATCCGCATTGACGATTCTAATTGCGCTGTCCGCTTGGCATTTTGGCGCGTCATTGTGGCATTTTGCCGCGATCATCGAATACACCGAGAATTATCCAAAACTTGTCGCCTACTTACCGCATCTTGCATTCATTGCTACGTATTGGGGCGTACTTGGAGTGTGGTACATGATCGCAAGAAAGCGAAGCCATCTCACCGGTCGTCAACACGCGCGGGTTTTTACACCTGTTGTCGCTCACAGTGTTCATCGTTTCGGTTTTTCGGTACATTCAAATCATTCAGGTGTTCGGCCCAACTAACGCCCAATAACCACCGCATGCACCGGAGCGGCGGTGGCCAGCGTGTTTTGAAATCAACGTCAGCTCCCGCCGCCCGGTGATGCAATTCGTTGAACTTAATCGCAGTCCACGCGGCTGGCTGCGTGGACTGCGATTAAGTTCAACGGCGCTACTATGGGCACCACTCATCTACATCGTCAACGCTACGTTCGACGAGCGCTTATCTGCATCCGATACGGTCGATGAGCATCGCGACGCTTCGCTTTGGCGCATTGTGCGGTTTATCGCATGGCTTATCTACCTTACTTTTCAAGCGGCACAGTTCATCAACTTCCCGAAGTTTTCATTCGACCCGTTTCCATGGTAATCAAGGGGCTCGGGCCAGAGGCAATCACGCCGAGTTCGATTCAAATCTCCTTGCCAAAATGCGCGACATGCGCATCGATTCATCAGTGCGTAATACGGGCGCCGGCGGTGGTCCAATCAAAGCAGGCAGGTTCTGGGATTTGGCGTACAGCAACCATGGCGCGTCGCTTGGCAGGCAGCGCGTGGAGGTTATTGTGGGTTGCTCTGGTGACGCTCACCTGTTTGCGAGGCTTGTCGGCTCGCAGTGACCTGAGTTATCCGTGCGGCTCCACCACCGGCCCCGATTCTAATGGGCGAAAAACTTTTCTAGGTCAAAGGCTTCCTTTCGTTTGAGCGTGCGGTACACGGCGCGAGCGATCTTGCGGGCCAGCATCGTCATGGCTCGGCTCTTGCCGTGTTTCTTCTCTTTGCGGTCGACGAACTTCTTGGCTTGGGGGCACTCGCGCATCATCAGCGGCACGACTTCCGAGAAGGCCCACTTCAGATGCGCGTTGCCAATCTTGGCTCCACCGCCACCAGCCGGTTTGCCGTCACTGGTGTGCTGCGGCGTGACCAGTCGGCAGTAGGAAAGAAACCGTCCCACGTCGGCGAACCGCGCGATGGTGTGGATTTCGTACAACAGCACGTGGGAGAGAATTTCTCCCACGCCGGGAATCGTCCGCAACAGAAAGCGAGCTTGCCCGTCGTGAACCTTGGCTTGCCGCAGCACGTCGAGTTCCAGCCGCTGCAAGAGCTGGTCGTAGTGCCCGATCATTTCCAGGTCCGCTTCGACGTTGCGCCGCGCGCTGAGGTCTTCGAAACGCTGTGCCGCGCCGTCGCGATTGGACGCGTACTGCAACCGCTTTTCAAAGGGATCAAGATTGTACTGATAGTTCACCAGTTGCACGTGTGCCAGCAACTCGCCACGGCGTCGCATGAGGAAGTTCCTCCGCCTCAAAAGATCCCGCGTGGCGCGCATCTGGCGCGGATAGACGTAAGCCAAGGGAAACGTGCCGCCGCGGATCAGCCTGGCGATCTTCTCGCTGTCCAGCTTGTCGTCTTTCTTCTTGCCGCCGTGAATCGCCTTCATGTACAAAGCGTGGCCCAGCACGAATTCGATCCCTTCGTCCTGGCAAAGATCGGCCAGCCAATACCAGCTAAACATGCACTCGGCGCCGACCACCAGCCCTTCGCGAAACGGTTTGACGGCCCTCAGGAAATCCTTGGGCTTGGCGGAGTAATTGCGATGCAGTCGCTTGTTGCCTTGCTGGTCCAGCACACACAGATACATCTTCCTTGTGTGCAGATCGACGCCGCAATAAAATGCATGTTGTTGATTGTAGAAGTTCATCATGGTCCTCCTTGAGGGGTTGCTTGAGCCTCCAAACCACATGAAGGCCCTCGCGGCTTTTTTTTAGGACAAGGACGCCTCTCAAGCGAGGCCATGATGAGTATCAACGCGATGCATCGGACGCGCGCAAAACAAATCAGTGGATTCGGGAGTCAGCTCGCGCGCGCTGGTGATCTTGGACGTTGAACTTAATCGCAGTCCACGCGGCTGGCAGCGTCTGTTGGGTGAGGTGTGTTGGGGTATCGATTAAAACGATTAAATGACTTGCGCATTTGCTCAGCGCGTCCATGTTTGATGTGTTCGGCTGATTGTCGTTTTGATCAGCGACTTCTTCACCCACATGGGAGTTCTCCAAATGACACCATACGAAAAGCGACTGACCGACGTGACCCGGCGACTGGCCGGCGACATGAAGATTCGCAACCTCGCACCGGCTACCATCGATGCCTACACCTACCACGTGCAACACTTCGCCGACTTGATAAAAAAACCGCTGGACCGGGCAACCCCACAAGATGTCAGAAACTTTCAACTCCATCTCATCGAAGTCCGAAAAGTCGGTTACAGCACCTTTAACCAAGCCGTCTGCGCGCTTAGGTTTCTTTACACCACCACGATTCCCAGGAAGTGGCCGGTGACGATGATTCCTTTCGGCAAGCGAGCCAAGAAGTTGCCCACCGTCCTGAGCCGGCAGGAAGTGGACGATCTTTTGCAATGCACAACCAACCTCAAACATCGCACGTTCCTGATGACACTCTACGCCGCCGGATTGCGGCTGGCGGAGTGCTCGCATCTGCAGATCGCCGACATCGACTCGGCGCGGATGCAACTGCGGGTGGCTCACGGCAAGGGGGCCAAGGAGCGTCACGTGCCGCTGTCGCCGAGACTGCTGGAAGCGTTGCGCGAGTACTGGAAGAAATACCGGCCGGCGACGTATCTGTTTGCGGGCAAGACGCCGGACACGCCGTACGCCGCCACCAGCATTCAGAAAGCGATCAAGGCCTCGGCGAAAAAAGCGGGGATCAAAAAGTCAGTCCATCCTCATGTCCTGAGACACTCTTACGCGACCGGCTTACTGGAAGCAGGCGTGGACATCCTGACGATCAGCCGGCTGTTGGGGCACGCCAGCTTCACGACCACGATGGTCTACCTGCACGTCCGCCGGCCGCACCTGGAGAGTGTGCCCAGTCCGCTGGACTGGCTGCCGGTGCGGCAACTGCCGGGATGGCACCAGCAGAAGGGGAACGACCCGCAGACCGGCCCCAGCCAAAACTGACGGTCGCCGAGATCCTGCGACTCGGCGCCGGGAGAGTCGCGGACGCGTCGACCTGTCCGCAAGTGCAAAGTGTGTTGGCCAAGATCTCGGTTTGCCGCACACATGTCCTGGGCGGACGGAAGTATCAGTGCGAGGAGTGCGACGAGATCACCACGCGATACAACTCGTGCGGTGATCGTCATTGTCCGCGGTGTAGCGGCGGCCAGCGGCTGGACTTCAACGAGAAGGCATCCCGGTTGCTGCTGCCCGGCGTGGTTTACTACCAAGTCGTCTTCACGTTGCCCAGCGAACTGTCCGAGTTGGCATTGGCCAACCGCCACGCGATGACCGACCTGTTAAATGACTCGGCCTGGCAAAGTCTTTCCAAAAACATCCAGAGCGAACAAGGTTACCAACCGGCAGGCATCTCCGTGCTTCACTCTTGGAACCAGCGGTTGGACGCCCACTGGCATGTGCATCTGTTGGTCCCTGGCGAAGGCCCGTTGCTCGACGATGCTACGTTGCTCGACGATGCCACGTTGCTCGACGATGCCACGTTGCTCGACGATGCCACTTGGAAGCGAGCCCAAGCGCCGCCGCAAAGCAAAAACAGCGACGGCTATTACCTGGTCGATGCCGATCGGCTGCGCAAGTCGTACCGCAGCCGGGCGATCCGCAAGCTTCGTCGCTTGCGACTGCAAGGCAAGCTGAACTTCGGCGGCAAGTTCGCGTATCTGCAAAGCGACGAGAACTGGGATGCCTTCATCCGGCAATTGGAATCGACCGCATGGGTCGCCTACATCCAGCCGCCGCCGGGGCCCACCAGCGGGGCCAGCGAGGTCGTCAATTATCTGACACGTTATCTGACAGGCGGTCCGATCAGCGACCACCGCATCACCGCGGCTGACGCAGCGAACGTCACTTTCGTGGCCCGCGAAGGCAAGCAGGTCGGCGGCCAGCGACAGCAGATTCCCATCACCTTGAGTGTCGAAGAATTCGTCCGTCGCTGGTGCTTGCACATCCAGCCCCAACAACTGACGAAGACCCGCTACCTGGGCGGTTGGAGCAATTCATGCCGAGCCGCCTACATGGCTCGCTGCCGCGATCAATTACGTCAACTCAACCCGCCAAGTGACGCCGAGCCACCAGAACCACTCACATCTTTGGTCAGTTGTCGAGAACATGATCCGCTGGTGTGTTGTCACTGCGGCAGCGACCGTCTAATCTTGCTGCAAGAAACGGGCAAGCCATCCTGGCGAGAGATCTTTGATAGCCAGAGCGAGCGTTGTCCCCCCTGGTACGCCGAGCTCAAGCGTGAAGGCGACCGCCGCTTCTGGGACGACCTGATGGGTGAGGGTTTTAACGATTGGTACCTGGAAACCGTGGTAGAATGTGCAAAGGAACCGGTCTCCAACTCTCTTCCTGTGCAACTCTACTTGCCGGGCATTTCCCCGCGGCCCGACTATCATCTAAAATACTTCTAAGCGGCCGGACTAACTCTCCTCACCGCCTCCAAGTCGTCACACAGTGTGCGACAAAGTTCAACGCACGATCTATGTGTGTTCATCCTAAACCCGCATAGATCGCAATTCG
>NYXM01000166.1 GCA_002685655.1 Planctomycetaceae bacterium | reverse complement strand
CAAGCGTAGAAACGTCAGACTGTCCAGCTTCGGTCGTCGACAGTGATCGCTCAAATCGGTAGAGTTGCTCAGAGTGATTTGACAGGGCCTTGCCTGCGGAGGCCAACAGGTCACAAACTCGGACGCTATCCAAACTCGTGTCTTGCTCGAGATTATCCAAAACCGTCAGCGCTGCGAGGATTGCTGGATCCTTCTTTCGACAGAAGAACCAGACGATTAATCCCAGCACGACTAACTGCAAAATTATGGTTACTGCGGACAAGAACATAGATCTGCCCAATCTATAGGAAATCCAAGCGTACGCACCATTGGCGGTTGCTGCGATACGTTGTACAAGCCTAGCCTTTTTTTGGGGTCAGCAACCTGATGCTCATGTCAAATGTGCTGATTGTAGGACGCCAAACGCGAAAAGTTGCGATTCAAATCAGGCCAGAGTTCGACGCTGGCCCTGCCATCTACCGCAATCGCAACTCGGGGAGGTACAATATGCCGTCATGACGACGGACTTGATACTCGGTACAGCAGGCCACATCGATCACGGGAAATCATCCCTGATTCGCGCTCTAACAGGCGTCGATCCTGATCGATTGCCCGAAGAGAAACGCCGCGGCATCACCATTGAATTGGGCTTCGCCGAACTGCTGTTGGACGATTTCCGACTGGGCGTCGTTGATGTTCCAGGCCACGAACGTTTCGTCCGCAATATGCTCGCTGGTGCCACCGGCATGGACATTGCCCTGCTGGTCGTCGCCGCCGACGATTCAGTCAAGCCGCAGACTCTCGAACATCTCGAAATCCTCCGCCTCTTGGATCTGAACGCCGGTGTCATCGCCCTGACCAAGTCGGATCTGGTGGACCCGGACTGGGCCGAGTTGGTTGAAGAAGAGATTCGTGCGCTGGTGGCTGGATCTTTCCTCGATCGCGCTCCGATCGTTCGTACGAGTACGGTGACGGGCGCAGGACTGGAAGAGCTGAAATCGCACTTATTGGAGGCCGCGAAGAGCGTCGCCGCGAGTGGCCGTCTGGAACGCGAGCGGGGGCCATTTCGCATGGCCATCGATCGCACTTTTTCGATCGCGG
Source organism: Planctomycetaceae bacterium (assembly GCA_002685655.1). Next base: position 8,110 of record NYXM01000166.1, on the reverse strand, counting down.
GGCACGGCACCGTCGTGACAGGCAGCGTCAGCAGTGGGCGCGCGGCGGCTGGTGATGAGCTGATCCTCGAACCAGGCAACCTGAAAGCGCGAGTGCGCGGTATTCACAATCACGACCGTTCTGTCGACGAAATCCAACGCGGACAACGCGCTGCGATCAACCTGGGCGGCGTCCACCATGACCAGATTCGCCGAGGCCAAGAACTGTGCTCACCAGGCCACTTGGTGCCGAGTCGATTGATTACAACGGAACTGACCCTGCTCGAAACAGCACCTCGGCCCTTGAAGAACCGCTCAAGGGTGCGCTTGCATGTAGGAACCGCGGAACTACTCACGACCGTGCGACTGCTCGAAGCCGATCAATTACAACCAGGTCAATCTGGGTTTGCACAGCTGTTTCTCAGTGAGGCGGCCGTTACTGTCTGGAGCCAACCGCTGGTCATTCGCAGTGAATCGCCCGTCATTACCGTTGGTGGTGGTCGCGTGTTGGATCCCGATGCACAGCGGATTCGCAAGCCCAACGAAGAGACCATTCGCATGCTGGGGCACTACCGGTCCGATGATCCGATTGAGCGAGCATCAGCGGCGTTATACTTTGCCGGGCTCCGCGAGTGGAAACCAATCGACCTTGCGAGAACCGCGGGTATCGAGGCCTTTGAGACCGCGACCGACGCGTTGCGCGAGCGTGGTGACCTGTGTGAAATTCGAGTGTCACCGACCCGCAATCTGCACGTCCACGGATTGATTTTGAAGCAGCTCTGCAAACGAATTGCCGTCGTGCTCAACCAATTGCACGACGAATTCCCATTGCGAACTGTCTTTGACCGCTCGGTGGTTGCCAATCGTTTTCGCTATCTTGACGAATCAATATTGCAGGCGTGTCTGAAACTGATGGTCAGTGAGCAGCGATTGAAATTCGGTCCCACCGGTATTTCACTCGTCGGCCGTGGGCCCAAACTCTCTCAAAACGAACAAAAGCTGTTGAACGAACTTGTCGACAGATTCCGGGCTGCGGGAATCCAATCTCCATCCATCAAGGAATGTCAGAAGCAGACCACCAAGAACCAGGCTGCCGTCGGCCAGCTCTTGGCGTTGGCCGCCGCCAATGGCGATCTCGTGGCATTGACCAACGATGTCTATCTGCACGCGGAGGTCGAAAGCGGCGTCCGCCAACAGTTGCGCGACGCCTTGGCTACCAATCGTAATGGCTTGACGCTGAGCGAAATCCGAGAAATCCTGGAGACGACGCGAAAATATGCCGTGCCGCTGTGCGAATACTTAGATCGAATAGGATTCACGAAACGACAAGGCGACGTTCGCGTATTGGCGGAAGCACGTCCCTGACCACTGAAATCAACTAAAGACACCAAACTCCCATGCAAAATCCACTCAGAAACATTCCCTCGGTTAATGAATTGCTGGAGATCCCTCCGTTGTGCGGCATGGTCGATCGCGTCAGTCACAGCGTCGTGGTCTCCGGTGTACGGACGTTTCTGAGCGACTTTCGCGACGAGGTTCAAACGGCCGCATCAGAATTCAAGGTCCCAACCGCTACTGAATTGGCTGAGCGGATTGCTGAGTGGATTGTTAAGGATGAAACACCGTCGCTGCGACCTGTGATCAACGCCACCGGCATTCTTCTGCATACAGGGCTGGGACGTGCTCCTTTGGCAGGTGAGGCCATTCAGGCAATGAGCGAAGTGGCGGCGGGATACTCCAGCGTGGAAGTCGATTTGGCGACGGGAGAACGTTCACAACGCGTGCTGGCGGTGGAGAGCTTGTTGACTAAGTTGACTGGCGCGGAGGCAGCGGTTGTCACCAACAACAATGCGGCCGCAACGTTGCTGACGCTCACCACACTGGCAGCCGGCCGTGAAGTTATCGTGTCGCGTGGTCAGCTGATTGAGATTGGCGGCAGTTTTCGTTTGCCCGATGTCATGACGGCCAGCGGCGCTCGATTGCGCGAGGTTGGAACGACCAACAAGACGCGATTGGCCGATTACGAGCAGGCAATCGGCGAAGAAACCGCCGCGTTGATGAACGTGCACACCAGCAACTATCGAGTCGTTGGGTTTACTGAAGAAGTCACCACAACCGAATTGGTGAAGCTAGGTCGAGACCACAAATTGCCGGTCATTGACGACATTGGCTCGGGTGCTCTGCTCGATCTGACAAAGTACGGAATCAACGAGGAACCAATCGCTCCAGAGAGTATCAAAGCGGGAGCCGACGCCGTCCTGTTTAGCGGCGATAAACTGCTCGGTGGCCCACAATGTGGAATCATCGTGGGCAGGCGTTCTGTGATCGATCAGATCGCAGAACACCCAATGATGCGTGCCATGCGTGTCGACAAACTGACCTTGGCCGCGCTAGCGGCAACACTGCGGCTTTACCGCGATCCAGAAACGGTGGAACTTTCACTTCCCTTTCTTTCGCTAATCAGCACGCCAATCGAGAATCTACGCTCGCGGGCCGAGCGGTTGGCTCCCCAGCTAGCAGCCCTCGACACCGTTGCCACCGCGGATCCCATGGACGACGTGACTTATCTGGGAGGAGGATCAGTACCAACTCAACAGATCAAGACCTGCTGCGTCGCCGTTACTCCCGCCGTCGGCAGCGTATCGGATTTCGCAACGCGGCTGCGAAATGGTTGCCCGGCAGTCTTTGGACGCATTTTCCAGGACCGATTCCTCTTTGATCTGCGGACCGTCTTTCCACATCAAGACGCAATGTTGATCACCGCCACCGAAACCGGGCCGAACGAGGCAAACCTCAAGAACACAGACGACTAGCAGTACAAACCTCGGACTACGCTCGGTGAAGGAGCCCGCCTTGTCCAGGGAATCTGTAATTCTGGACGACCCCCAGAGGAAATCCTCTCGAATTTTGTAAGAAACCCTGCCGCATCGAGGCCCAGTCGGGTTAGACTCTTAACCATGTGCAGATTTCGCTTTCGAGCCCTGATTCACCGACGCTGGTCATGCGCATTGCTAGCGGCCGGCTACCTGATCTGTTTTGCATTCACGCCTAACGCCATCCCGCAAGACGCTAAACCTCACCCGCCTAATGAACCCACTGGAATTGAACACCACGCCTGGGCGAAATTTGGCGTCGGTTCATGGAAGCTCGTGCGGATTTCCAAGGAAACGTTTGGCACGGATGGAAAACTCGAGACCATGACGATTCAAGAAGGGAAGATCACGCTGACTGGCGTCAAGGGAAACTGGTTCACATTGCAGGAAGAGATCACATTGGAGGTGGCCGGGAGGCGTTTTAAATCGGCGACGCGCATCATCGAGCGGGGTCTGAATAACGAGACCGAGGGACAGACAGTCACCAGCAAATCGCTCGGCAAGGGGAAAGTCGTCATCTGCCAGCGCGAATATCCCAGCCAAGTCCACGAAATTACTGTCTCCGACGCAAAGAGCAATCGTGTCAGCAAGTTGCATTATTCGCCAGATGTGCAGCCGTTCATTTTGCAGCGTGAAACGACTTTCACCGACAAGACGGGGAAACAATCGAACTACGTGGCAACCGTCGAAGTGCTCGCCGTCGATATGCCTCACCGCGTCCTGACAGAGGTCAAACCGTCGGTGTATAAAAAGACGGTTCACACTCAGGGAAACCGCACGAAGGTGACGCTTGAGGTCAGCTGTCAAAATGTGCCCGGTCACATCGTGGCACACACTGCAAAAATAGTCGGCCAAAATGGACGGTTGAAAGAGCGAAGCACGCTCGAACTGCTGGATTATAACGTTGCCAGCAAACAGGCGGGCGCTCGTGGTTTGGGCCGACCGCGGCGCCTTGGCAAGCGGCGGCTGTACGGAAATCCGCGGTAATCAAGGCCGTTGGATGCCCTTGCTTTTTCTCCACCTTTTTTTGCCCCAAATCGCCTCAACCTTCCTCCTCACAATGACTTGCGTTCCTCAGATCAATCTTGACTAGGAATTGAGGGTCGCTATAATTCTGTCAAATGTGAAGATCGGTAGTCTCGGGAAGACCCGAAATTGCTTACAGTTGGAGCGGAACAGGAAGATATGCGGTTTGCGTATGCCGCGAAGTCTTGTTAATGAGGGAGCTAAGGACTGGTGTAGCGTGGGAGAACCACGGAGGTTTTGAGCGGTTGGCCAATCGGCCAGCGGTCAATGTTCTCAAATCGCTAGTCCTACCATCGGCCAGGAAGGGTGGTATGACACCATGACGACAAAGACTGTCTTTACGACGGGAGAAGCAGCTAGGATTTGCAAGGTCAGTCAGCAGACGATTATTCGCTGCTTTGACAACGGGAGCCTGAAGGGATTTCGAGTGCCCGGCAGCCGTTTTCGTCGCATTCCTCGTGATCAGTTGTTCCAGTTCATGAAAGAAAACGGCATTCCCACGGATGCGCTGGAAAGCGGAAAACGCAAAGTACTTATTGTTGATGACGATGTCGAATTAGTCGAGTTGCTCGTTGACGTCTTTGAACGCGATGGTCGATTCGACATTCGAACCGCGAACAACGGATTTGATGCTGGCATGTTCGTGAAGGAGTTTCGCCCGGACCTCGTCGTGTTGGACGTCATGCTACCGGACATCAATGGCAAGGAAGTTTGCCAGCGTGTACGGAGCGATTCTACCTTGGATTCCGTCAAGATCATCTGCATATCGGGTATGGTCGAACAGGACAAGGTTGCCGACCTGCGAGCTGCTGGCGCGGATGAATTCATCCAAAAACCGTTTTCCGTCGACAAGTTGCTCGAGCGATCCTGCGACTTGTTAGACATCGAACGCGTCGTCACAACCTAAATCGGTCGCGAATGCCGCGCGCCCGTTGGGCGCGCGGTGCGATCGCTGCTCCGACGTCAGGGATGATTGCCAAGGGACATGTTCTGGTTGCCAAAACTCACCAGCGGGGCAGCGCAATGGCGTCTTCCGCTATCGGAATCGACTGCCGCGGCGATCATGGCCGTTCTATTTCCGGTTCCGAGTGGCGCATCGCGTGAAACATTCCGGCGTGCCGTGGCAACGGATCCGGGTTTGGCTCTGTGGCTCGCGTGCAGATTTCCAAGAGACCGAATTCCGTGCGGTGTCGACGATTTGGTGGAGTGGTTTCTGCAAGATATCGTCTCCCAGTTGTCATGGCATTCCGATTTTGTAAATCCCGCGTCAACTTCCAGCTGGAATTCTGGCGATTGGTCAGTTCTGACCGAGCGCAGTCGCGCAGTCGCACAGCGAAGCGCACAACCGACATGTGAATCACAGCGAACACAGCTGGCAGAGCTGATTGGCCTGTTGCATTTGAGCCCCGAGTTGCTTTCATTATGTGGCCCGACAATCCGGCTCGGGGCCACCGATGACGGTTCCAGCTGCTTGCCCCCCTGGCTGACAGACGCCATCGGCCAGCTTCGACGAGCTGAATCATCAGAGACGGTCTACCAGGTCGTTCGTCAAGCCATTGAGGAATTTGAGAGTAACCGACCGACCAAAGAAACGGTTGGTCCAGAGACCACAACGCCCAGTTTTGCATCGATGCTGCCGCAGATGGCGCAGACTTTGGCGCGTTTGGAAGATTTGGAACGCGAGTTTGCCGCTTCGCTCGAAACGGCCAAACTGGACGCGATGCGCGAGTTGGCCTACGGCGCCAGCCACGAGATCAATAATCCGCTGGCCAACATCTCGACACGAGCCCAAGCACTCTTGGTAGGCGAGACCGATCCTGAACGACGCCGCAAACTTGCTACGATCAATAGCCAGGCATTTCGGGCTCACGAGATGATCTCAGACATCATGCTGTTCGCCAAGCCGCCGCGGATCGATCCGATCTCCGTCAATCTCGTTGAGCTAACCGACGAAGTTTTGTCCGAGCTCGCTGAAGACGCTGAGGAACAAGGCACTGAATTACGTCGTGAACTCCAAGATAATCAGATTTCTGTGCTGGCGGATCGGGGGCATCTGGCCGTCGCACTGAAAGCACTCATACGAAACTCGCTCGAAGCCATCGCGATGGGCGGCTACGTCGAACTGACGGCTCGACTGACTTCAAGCACATCGTCGAGTCGTTCGCAGGTCGAGATCGTCGTCCGTGACAATGGGCCAGGCGTCTCCGCCGATGCGCGAAGTTCGATGTTCAACCCGTTCTATTCCGGGCGCGAAGCAGGTCGAGGCTTAGGTCTGGGACTGTCGAAGTGCTGGCGCATCATCACGTTGCATGGTGGCAATATCTCTTTAGATGATACGTACTCTGATGGTGCCAGGTTTGTCATCTGCCTGCCCATCGGTGCCGTGCACTCAGTCGACCCCGAATTCGCTGCTCACGGATAAACGGTCTTGAGTTGGCTCGAACCATTTTTTGAGATTCTATTTCCGGGCGACCATCCATACGGTTGCCTCAGCCTACTGCCACCTCTGTGTGCGATCACCCTTGCGATTGCCACGCGACGCGTTGTGATGTCGCTCTTGGCGGGAGTTATTGTGGGCGCGCTGGTGTTGGCTGGTGGAAATCCAATCACCGCGATTGCCGCAACCTGCGAAGACCATCTGTGGAAAAGTCTCAGCAACGAAGACCATCTACGTGTCTTCGTCTTCACGCTGGGTATGGGTGCCATGGTCGGTGTGATGCGGCGCGGCGGTGGCATGGAGCAAGTTGTCAATAAACTGATGCCGTTGGCGCGGGATCGGCGGAGTGGGCAACTCACAGTCTGGTTTCTCGGCATGATCGTCTTCTTCGACGACTACGCGAATTCGCTGCTGTTGGGAAACACCATGCGTCCGCTGACCGACCGCCTGCGTATCTCTCGGGAAAAACTCGCCTATCTGGTCGATTCCACCGCCGCGCCGGTCTCTGGCTTGGCAATTGTCTCGACATGGGTCGCCACCGAAATCGGTTTAATCCAGTCCGGCTTTGAGAGCCTGTCGAACTTCGAACAGTCGGTCGATGGATTCTCCATCTTCCTGGCAACGATCCCCTATCGATTTTATGTCGTACTTGCATTGTTGTTTGTGCCGATGGTCGCAATTCTGGGGCGAGACTTTGGCAGCATGCTGATCGCTGAACGCGAGGCGTCTGGCGCGACACCCAAGTCAGAGCCGAGCGAACAAGAGTCCCCTGCCGACGGCGCAAGTTGGCATGACGCCTTCTGGCCTGTCATCGTGATGGTTGGAGTCACCGTCGCCTTGATCTTTCACACGGGCAGCGCTTCCGATCCCGAATCGCCTCCCCAGGATCTGCTCACCACCTTTGGCAGTGGGGACACGTATTTGGCGTTAGTTTACGGATCGTTATCCGGGCTGCTGACGGCGATGACGCTGTCATGGAGCCGCGGCACCCTCTCTACAAGCCAAATTCGCGATTCCGCCTTTACCGGCGCAGGCCACGTGGTCGGCCCGCTGACCATCTTATGGGTCGCCTGGGCGCTGTCTGGGCTGACCACGGCCGATCATCTGGGTACTGGCGAATACCTCGGCGGGCTTTTACAGAATGCCTTGGATGTCCGATTTCTGCCCACAGCCGTATTCATCCTGGCATCGTTGATCGCATTTGCCACCGGAACAAGCTGGGGCACGATGGGCATCTTGATGCCGCTGGTCATCGCCGTTGTCTACCGGATGCTTGCCAGCACGGGAGTCAATGTCACACCGGATCATACGATCATGGTCGCAGCCATCGGCAGTGTCTTGGCCGGTGCCATTTTCGGCGATCACTGTTCACCAATCTCTGACACGACCGTTCTGTCTTCGCAGTCTAGCGGTTGCGACCACATCGCCCACGTGCGAACGCAGTTGCCATACGCGATGGTCGTGGGCACGGTCTCGATCGTGTTTGGCACGCTGCCAATCGGGTTCGGCGTCTCAGTCTGGATTCTGTTACCGTTGTGCCTGGTCGCGCTGGCGCTATTTCTGCTAACCGTCGGGCGTCGTGCGGAAGTCGCTTAGCCGCGCGCGAAAGACGGGGTCGGGAGTCTTTTCTGCGATCCGCAGACTTGATTAAGCTGGTAAACCTCTTTGTGAAGTGCCTCTGTTCTTCTCAGCAAACGAAAAGACTCCCGACCCGAATGGCACTTAATCGACGTAAGGTTGCTGGTGGCAGTAGCTTGAATTGCTCTTCACAAGAAGGGCCTCACTTGGGATGAGTT
>NYXM01000165.1 GCA_002685655.1 Planctomycetaceae bacterium | reverse complement strand
TGGGATGGGACAGCCGATGAAATCGCGCAGATGGTGCAGGACGCTCGGCCTTTTGAATCACGAGCCCAACAGCTTTGGGACACTCTGCCAACGGATTCGACCTTCATACCGAATTCGGGATCAACCGCCACTTCCGCACAGGAGTCAAAACCGTGAAATCACATCTATCTGTTGCCACATTGTTGTGCTGCCTGATTGCGGTCGCTCCTCAGGTCTTCGCACAGGTTCCCTCGCCGCCCGTGACGCCGACACCCGCAGAAACGCGTCCCAAATCGGAGCCACCGGTCGCTCCTAGCAAGACAGTAGCTCCGCAAGCCAACGCATCACAGCAAAGAGCTAGGAATCCGCGAGCAGAATTGCAGTTGAAGATATTCCAGTTGCAGCACATCAAAGCGGCCGATGCGGAGCAGACGATTTCTCAACTATTCCTCCCTGACCTCGCTTCACTGGCGGCTGATCAGCGATCCAATGCGCTGATTGTGCGAGGCGATCCTGAACGCTTGGCGGAGATAGAAGCGTTGCTGATGCGGCTCGACGCGGTCCCGGCAAAGAACGCCATTCCCTACGGCCGTCAGGGCGTGCCGGGGAAGCCAGCGATTGGAGCTGTACAGATTCCGTTGCGACGTGGAGGAGCAAATTATCCCCAACGAGCGAGTGCGGACGGTACGCCTGCTACCAAAGGGGGGAACACATTCATGCCGAGAGCGGTTGCACCGGGACAGATAGCCCAAGGAGAGACGAATGACGAGGGGGTTGAAACGCTCCGCCGTCGTTTCAAGAAATTGGACGAACAATGCATGACGATTGCTCGTCAACTCCGTGAAGTCGAAGGTCAAGGCCGAAAACAGGATCAGCAGCCCGATCGACTGAAGAAGCTCGGTAGCGATCTACGTTCCGCGGTGAGCGATGCCTTTCAGGCTCGCCAGCAGCTACAACGCGCCGAACTTGCCGCGTTCCTACGGCGCATGCAGCAGACCAGCGATTCGATCGAGCTTCGTGACCGCATTGCGGACGAGATCATCACACGCCGCGTCGAGGATCTTCTGAACCCGAACCGACAATGGGATAACCGACCCACGGTTGATCCAAGTCGACTCGGAAACAACGCGGCGCCGCGAGACTCCAAAGTATTGACCGAAGGAACGACGTCATTGGCAGGAAGTGTGGAGTCCGACGTCGCACACCGTGAGAAAACACGCACGCAGATTCAGGGCAAGTGGGTGCTCGCCCGCACCCGGAACGACCCCAAACCGCAAACGCTGACGATGGAAAGCAACGCGTTGCATCTTTTCGATGCCGGCAGCAAGGTTGTTCGGACAGGCACGGTTCGCCTCAATACACCGAGAGAAGGCCATATCGTTGTAGAGTTCGGAAAAGACCGCTTTCCTCGCATAACTTGGATGGGGTCTTTTGAAGTCTCAGATGATCAGTTCACCGTCCGCTTTGACAGTGCAAACGTAACAGGGGCGAATGCCGATTTTTCAATGGCAACCGAAGAGGAGACCTTGTGGCACTGGTCCGGCGTCTATCGACGTGCGACCGCCGAGGCCGTCAACCCGTTGTCCCAGGACGATACAGCGAATCCACTTGCCAAGGCCCTGCAACCCGTCCTTGCGATTCTCCGCGGCGACGACAGCGAGCAGGCTCGCTTAGCGCGCACATATTTCGACGACGAGTGGACGGATGATATTGCGAGAATACTCGCCTGCCAAGGCCACGAACAGCTGTTAATCGCACAAGCGAGTTCGGACGATAAAACGGTCTTCGTCATCACATCCGCAGTCAAGAACAATAATGGGCACAACATGATCGGCGAGCTCGTTTTCAGTCGTCAAGCCGACGGCACTTGGAAGTTGGCACTGATCGACGTCGAACCGGCAGACAATGCGAAACGCGACATGGATCGCTTTCGCAAAGACCACCCCGACGCGCAGCCGTTACAAATCCCCAATCACAACGGAGATCCAGCCGTTCGTGACGAGACATCGGTGGGTTCCTCGACTCGGTCGCCGAACTGATCGTCTGTTGCACTACGATGCGCGGTGTGCAATTGGGACTCCGTGCGCAATCGGGCTCTGCGTGTCACCTCGCAATGCTTGTGGTCGAGTGGTGAAGCGGATAATCTGGAGCAGACGATCCGTGGCGGCATCGCAGTTCAAAGTCGGTAGGGCGCATGAAGTGCGTCACGACATTTGCCATTTGGCCCAAGTCGTGAGACTTCTCGATCAAGTAGAATTCACCCTACTTTTCACGAATCCGGACAGAACAGACTTTCACGGTGTTATCGATGTCTATCGCAGTTCAACATGCATTTGACTGTTTCATCCGAGGGCTGGTCAAGCGAAATCCAGGTGAACCGGAATTCCATCAGGCGGTGCGAGAAGTCGCGGAATCGCTGATACCGTTTGTTTTGGACCATCCCAAATACCACGACGCACACATTCTGGAACGGATGACGGAACCGGACCGCGTCGTCATCTTTCGTGTTTGCTGGGAAGACGACAATGGCGAGATTCGCACCAACCGCGCGTGGCGCGTCCAATTCAATAATTCGATCGGTCCTTATAAGGGTGGGATGCGGTTTCACCCCGATGTGACGCTTAGCGTCTTGAAATTCCTGGGCTTCGAACAAGTCTTCAAGAACAGTTTGACCGGGCTGCCAATGGGCGGGGGAAAGGGCGGTTCGAATTTCAATCCCAAGGGCAAAAGCGACCGTGAAGTCATGCGATTTTGCCAATCGTTGATGATCGAACTGCATCGCCATATAGGTGAAGATACCGACGTACCGGCCGGGGACATCGGCGTCGGTGGTCGAGAAATCAGTTACCTGTTCGGACAGTACAAGCGTCTATCCAATCGATTCGTGGGAACTCTGACGGGAAAAGGGCTGCAATTCGGAGGCAGTCTGGTCCGGACTGAGGCGACGGGCTATGGCTGCGTCTACTTCTGCGAGAACATGTTCGAACACGTCGACGACAGCATACGAGGCAAGACCGTCTCGATTTCCGGTTCGGGCAATGTGGCGATCTACGCAGCGGAAAAAGCGCATCAATTCGGCGCGACGGTGGTCACCATGTCGGACTCGTCCGGATTCGTCCATGATCCAAATGGCATTGACGCTGACAAGCTGGCGTTCATCAAGGATCTCAAGGAAGTCCGTCGCGGTCGGATCAGCGAATACGCCGAACGATTCGATGGTGTTGAGTTTCACGCCGACCAGCGGCCTTGGTGCGTTCCCGTCGATGTTGCGTTACCTTGCGCGACGCAAAACGAGCTTTCCGGTGATGACGCTCACGTGTTGATCAACAACGGCGTCACAGCCGTCTGCGAAGGCGCGAACATGCCCACCGAGCTTGCGGGCGTTCACGCATTCCTAGAAGCAGGCGTTCTGTACGCACCCGCCAAAGCAGCTAATGCCGGCGGCGTGGCGGTTTCAGGTTTGGAACAGAGCCAAAATGCACTTCGAATTTCCTGGGACCATGACGAGGTCGATAAGCGACTGAAGACCATCATGAGGGAAATCCACAACAAATGTGTCGGACAGGGCAAAACCGACAACGGCGTCAACTACGTCCATGGAGCCAATATCGCCGGCTTTGTCAAAGTGGCCGACGCGATGCTGGCGTACGGAATTGTCTGACCGGTTCGAAATCTTGGCGGGAAACTCGATCACGTGTTAGTGCGCTGTTGATTTCCGTACCTTGAGCACTTTTTGCCTCCTTCGCGTTTGCTGTTATTAGCAGTACTGGCGTTCGGTTTGAATATGCCGCACTCCATACAAAAACAGCCGCCCCTCGGATCTCGAAGAACGGCTGGTTGCATGGTGCTCATCATCGCCGACAACTTAGCAGTGTTCGATCTTTTATGGTCGTCTATCGGACAGTGATTCCTTGAACGATCCTTAGTGGCCGAACGAAAACGAGATTCCAGATCGTGGGTAGTAGTAGTAGTAGTAACTGCGGGAGGGCTGATAGGCACGCGTTCGGTGCGCCGAACGATGACCCAGATTGTCATGGTATGCTTGGTGATTGAGCGAGTCGTGCAAGCGACCACGTTGACGATACGACATCGGATAACGATGAGCTTCGTTGTGGTCGAATTCACGGTGATACGCTCGATGTCCCAGATCCTTATGATGTCGCGTATGGTTCTGTTGAGCGACACGGTGACGACCGAACGAGACGCCACGCAGGAAAACGGTTAAGTCCGAGGCTGTCGCCGGTGCATTGAAGACGGCCAACACGCCTAACACGGCAAAACTCAGGGCGATTCGTTTCATGGGGGTTTCCTTTCGTGGCTGTCAAAGGTCTGGTTTCGTCCTCACACCAACAACGAAAGAGATGCGGTTGAAGGAACGTCTTGTGCGATAACGAAGTAACGCAGATGCCGTGCCAAAACTGATACTTCGTGTTGCAAACTTCATGACAGAAATGACTTACGCGTCGGTCGCCGTAGTCGGGTAACGCACAATGGAACGACCAGCGCTATCATGTTGAAGACGCCTCAGATCCGAGTGATACCAAATTCGCTGGTTCACTTGGTCAACAGAACCTCGCGTCACGCGTCGTCAAACTGCTGCACGAGTCCTTTCGGCGCGGTGTTGCGCCAGGCGTGAATTAAGACCAGCCCAATGCTTGTTTCCTGGGCACTCGCAAGCTGGACCTTCGTGGCCCCGCCACGGCCCCAAGCACCGTTGCACGGCTCGAAAACGTCAGGCTCAGCCTGGAGATAAGAGGCCTGCTGCTCGGGCGTCAGTTTGACCATGGCCCAGTCTTCATCCGGACCGAGCGTCGCGAAGATCTTGCCTCGGACCCGGAAGTCAGGATGGCCCATATGCGCATCTTCGACCGCCTCGGGAAGATTGAGTGCCAAGCTTCGAAATCCGCTGGCGTTCACGCGCTCATTCTCCTTTTCGCTCGGAAACTCTGTTTCCACGGACTCTGTTTCCACGGATTATCGACGATCGATTCCTCAGCGACAAGTAAAACAGAAGTGAAGAACCACCGGAGAACACGGCTTTCACCAAGCTGACTTGACCTTGCGGAAAACGCCGTTTTCGCCTAATTCACATACGGGATTTCCTCAAGAGCTTGTATCAGGCTTTTCTTTGCAAATGAGTCAAGTCATTAGCGACGGGCACCGACCGCAGGTTGGTCGGGGAACGGGTCGCTGCAACCGAGCGATGGCCCGGCGTCGGTCTGAGGCACAGCCTCTTTTGCATTTCCTTCGACATCAACGACTTTCGAGATCGCCAATCATGCGAACATACGCGGCAATTCTATTTGCCCTGCTGCTAGCCGTCCCATCAATGCAGGCTGCGGAGCCACCTCTTTACCGTGGCCGTTCCATTACCCAATGGAGCGACGACCTGTCGCATCCCAATTCGGTCGTTCGTGTCGAGGCAGCCCAATTGTTGGGAAGGCTTGGCGAACACGCAGACCAAGCAGTCGATTCTTTGATTGCCGCGCTGCGTGACCGCAATCCAGATGTGAGGCTGTACGCCGCCTCTGCCCTTGGCCGCATTAAGCACCAACCTGAAAAATGCCTCGCCGCGCTGACCAAGCTACTGGAAGACCGCGACGAGCACGTTCGTTTTTCGGCAGAATGGTCCTTGGCCCGTTTTGCAGATGACGTCGTGAAGTTACCGCACACCGCGCAGAGTGCCAAAGAACTCGAGGCCCTACTTGCCGCAACAGAGAAGGTGCTAGCCAAATCCGCACGCAACCTCAAACACCTTCAGCAGATTGCCGATGCTCGCAAGGCGCTGCTCTCACCAGGCGGTAGAGTTGCGGAGACGACATCGTCAGAGCAGCACTTGACTGAGAGCGAATTGCTCGCATTGCTGGCGGACGTTCAGGCAGACGACCGGCTCACACAGCTGAAAGCGACCGACAGGTTAGGTCGCCTGGGCCGCGCCACAGAACTGGTCGACGCGTGGCGGACTATGGGTGATGATGCCTTCCTTAGCTGGCATCTGACGCAGGCGCTGATCAAGATTGGTGAACCCGCGGTGCCAGTA
>NYXM01000164.1 GCA_002685655.1 Planctomycetaceae bacterium | reverse complement strand
GCCGCTGTACTGTATTTGTCCGACTTTGAGACATCCTTGATCAGTAAATGGCATTCGTGGCCCACGCTGTCTGCTTTCTGTTTCATCTTGACTCCGTAAACGGGGTAGTGGATCCCGTGCCCGGCATTTTTTGACGGCAATGTCATGTCGTTTCCGTATGTCATCAACAGTGGAGGGTCACTTCCGTCGAGGTGATTGTAGGGCGAAAACTCCACATAGTGTGCCTTATGGCGCTTGTAGTTCTTCAAGGCTTCTTCAATCGTCGTTTCGCCGACGGCCATGTTGATCATCCGATGCTTGAGCACATTGGGACCCAGCCATGGTTCGATCACCTTGGGATCAATCGACGTTTGTCCACCGCCAACCGCGGCTGCGGTGACACGTGTGGAATACTGAGCAACGGGGTCGCTGGAATCGGGGTTCGCCAAATCATCATGAAGTAGAATCCACATCGAAGTACAAGCCCCGGCGCTCCCGCCCGTCAGCCCAATCCGATTTGGGTCGATGTTCCAATCGCTGGCTTTCGAGCGAATAAACTGGATCGCGCGTGCGGCGTCGTGGACAGGTGCGGGCAGAGCCGCCTTTCCAGTCAAGCGATAATTGATCGCCGCGTAGGAAATTCCTTTATCCAGAAACGACCGAAACTTCGCCTCCGCCTGTTTCTTGTCGCCACCAGTCCAGCCGCCACCATGGATGTAGACAAGCAGTGGTCGAGGACCATCGCCGTTGGCTGCCCAGAAATCCAGGACGTTCATCTCATCTGGACCATAAGAGACGTTGCTCATGGTTGGCTTCCTTTCCTGCAGCTCTTGGCTGCCGGCAGTCCCAACGCACGCAAACCCGATCAAAGGCAGCAGAACAAACAGTGGCGTGGTGGCGAGCTTCATCGTCTTCTCCGTACAAATAAAATGATTGGGCTGGATTCGTTGGGTGGGGTTCGTTAGCAGCCTGTTGATTGTCGCTCCATGTTGCCGGCCTACGCGGAAATCAACAGGCTGGTAAGCAGTGTTCGACCTTCTATAGTCGTCTTTCGCTCCGCGAAAGCACGTTCCTTTCGCGGAGCGAAAGGCGACTATCGGACAGTAATTCCTCGAACGATCCTAAGCTGAGCGTCGATCGGCCGCAGGGAATTGTAATCTGCCGATTCACGAATTCCCACCAATCGCTCTCAAAAACGCGTCTGACGAGCAGCCTGCAAAGTGCGACTTGCGTTATGCACTTCGGTAAGATCAGAATCTCAGGAGAATAATCTCGCATTCCACACGGTAACAGAACGGCAATGAACGACACCAATCCAAAGCCGCGTGCAGTGCCTCGGATCGTCGTTTTGGGGTCCATCAACATCTTCGTTAGTGATGGCCGCGTTCACCACGTTGATAGTTTTCCCGTCGATGTTGTGGATACGACCGGCGCTGGAGACGCTTTCGCCGCGGCGCTGACCATAGCTTTGATCGAAGGTCGAAGCCACCACGCAGCCATCCGGTTCGCATGCGCCGCCGGTGCAATCGCAACGTCACGCATGGGGGCACAACCTGCCATGCCCTCGCGTCAAGAGGTTGATTCGCTGAACTAAGCAAACAGGCCAACCAGCGCCGATCGACCGGGCCTGAGTGACTCACGGGAATCTAACGATGGATCACTCGGCGGTCGGCGGGAGCAGCAACAGGCCACCCGTCCACGTCCCTTGTGGGATGACGACGCGCTGGCCGGCTTTCAACTCGCGAACGAACACCTGCATCCGAGTGCGACCGCCATCGGTGTACCCAAACGTCTTCCCTTTGGCTGGCTTCCAGCCGGACAAGTCGACGCCTGCATGGCCGGCAGAAGTCGCCATTGTCACGATCATGCGACGTTTCGCGCGAACAGCTACGAACGCCGCTTCGCCGCCAAAGGTGCGTGTGAATCGCCAATCTTGCAGGCTGGCCGGCACGTCAAACCACGTATAGTCTCGATTCGAATAAGCACGCTCACCATTTCCTAGCAGCCCGTCTTCGGTGTGTCGCGACTCGATCACCAAGGCGGCAGTTTCCTGTTGTGTCGCTGCTTGCCAGGTATTGGGCTGATAGTAAAAATGACCGTCCTCGGCACCCGTCAGCAAGTCAGGGCGTCCGTCGTGGTCCCAATCAACGACGGTTGGGCTTGTCGTATGCCCCGCCAGATGACGCTCGTCCAAGGGGCCCTCGTCAGAGAACCGCCACTGGTCCGGCTTGGTCGAGACATTTCGCAACAGATTTACGCTGCGAGTGTTGACCAAGAGATCGATTTTCCCATCACCATCCCAATCGGCGAAACAGAACTTGCGGCGTCCGCTCTTGCCAGCCTCGCGCTGATTCAACCGCAGCGGCTTGCCGGCTGCATCGAAGAGCACGCGCCGGCCGGGGGCCAGCAGCAGCCTGCCGTTGCCGCGAGCACGGCGGAAGAACGCCAGGTATCCTTCGTGGTCCAACATCACCAAATCGTTAAGGCCGTCCTGATCTAGATCGATGACCGCCGGCGTCGTCCGCCACTGCGTCACGAGTTGGCTGCCCTGCGGGTCCCACCAATTCCACGCGGGCTTAGGGGCCTTCGTACCCGCAGGCCAATCCACTTCCACAGGCGCTGCCGCGGCTAGCTCTGGTTGGTTCTTTTTTCCCACGTTACGAAACCAAACCACCTTGCCCCAAATCGAGTTGACGACCAGATCAAGCCGACCATCGTGATCCCAATCAGCGACACTCAGCGTCGTGTAACCCCACTTGGCTTCGCACGGTCCCTGAATCGATCCGTTGTCCCCTGCTTGAATTCGCAGCGCCTCGCCACCGGCCTGGAGACGCACCGGCGGAGCCCAGCGTGGCGGCACGCCACCGTCGAGATTCTCGATCAGCGCAACGTAACCTGCCGAGTTGCCGCAGATCAGATCTTCGTCACCATCGCCATCCCAGTCCACACTGACGGGTGTCACGAGTGCGCCGAACTTCACTAGATCGGCCTGCTGCTGAAAATAGACCGGTGCGAGGAATCCAGGGATGCGGCCTGCCATTCGGCCCGTGTTCTCAATCAGTGCGACGCGGCCATCTTCGTCTCCACAAACAAGGTCGACATCGCCATCACGATCCCAGTCGATCGCCGTCGGCACAATCATCTGCAAGTCCATGTGCAACGTCTGACCGTTGTGGAGCAAACGACCGGCCATCGCGTAACGTGGTTCGGTCCTCGTGCCGGTGTTCTGAAAGTAGCTGAAGCCATCCAGAAATTCACCACAGAGCAGATCGAGGTCGCCGTCGCCATCGAAGTCGGCGAAGTTGGGAGAGGGCATACCATAGACATCGACCGGTTTGCCATCCGCGGTCACCTTCACGGGATCCGCATAGTCAGGCTGCTCGGTGGAACCTCGGTTCTGCAGCAAATAGACGTAGCCACGCAACGGGCCACGTTGCCACTGGCCGTTCTTGTTGTACGCGTTGTCCCACCCGTATTCCGTCCAATCTCCCACGCCAACGATCAGATCGAGCGCACCGTCTGCGTCGTAGTCCACATACCGCCACTGATTGGCACGGACCTTGTTGGGGTGAATGTTCGACTTGTCGAGGATCTTCTTTTGCTTCTCAAATTCATTACCAAGAAACTCCAGGTGCTCGATACCTGGCGACAAGACTCGCGGCACACCATCAACATAAGACAGCGTGGCGTTACTCAGACGTGGACCAACCGACACGGGAGGCTTGAACACCGGAAACTTCAACTGTTTTCCGTCCGTACTGGGATTCTCGAACAGATATGTTCCTCGAAATGGGACATCGGGACATGAGACAACGAGGTCATAGTCGCCGTCACCATCCCAGTCCATCGGCATCGGCCAGGCCCACAGTCCGACACCGAGGTCTGCCTGGGTGTTGGGGGCGCGGTATTTGAGGCGATGTGCCGCAACCCGCTCGCGGCGCGGGAAACTTGCGGCGAGCAGTTCTTTGGCCGTTTGCAATTCGTCCACACTAGGCGGCGACGCAATGACGTTGTGATTCTCGTCCGGATCTGTTTCGTGATCGTACAGTTCACTGGCAACGACGCGTCCGGTGGCGAAATCTCGCCACTCGGTGTAGCGCATTCGTGCCGTGCGAACCGAAACGCCCATCACCTGTGGCTTGTCTTTGTAATAAGCCGGCCGTGGATGTTGCGTAAACGCCGCTGGCTTTACGGTGGCTTGTGGGTTGTCTAGGACTGGTTTCAGGCTGACACCCTCAAGTCCCTTGGGCTGGGGCAAGCCACATAGGTCGACCAATGTGGGGTAGAGATCGAGCAACTCGACCAGCGCATTGGTTTTCGATCCGGCGTGGCGGCCGCCGGGTGGAACGATGATCATCGGCACGCGCGCATCAAGCTCGAAGTTCGAAGTCTTGCACCACAAACTGTGTTCGCCCAAATGAAATCCGTGGTCCGACCAGAACACGATCACAGTGTTCTCTTCGAGTTTCAGGCGTTTAAGTTCGGCCAGCACTTTGCCCACCTGCGCATCCAGATAGCTGATGCCGGCCAAATAGCCGTGACGCAGTTCGACAATCTCCTCGCGACTCAACCGTCGCGCCTTCTTGCCTTCGCCCAGCAATTCGCGGCTGTTATGCAGCGCGATCGCCGGCACGTCTTGTGGCGGCAGTGAATTAACGGCGGGCGCGAATGAGTCTCGTTCGTACAGGTCCCAGTACTTCTTCGGCGGGTTGAAAGGCAAATGCGGCTTCCAGAATCCGACGGCCAGGAAAAACGGTCCCTCGCGCTTCTCAAGTTCACTCAATGCCTCAACGGCCAGATTCGCGATGCGACCATCAAAATAGGCCAGATCTGATACGTCGCGGCATTCGTTGCGTACGCCGATCGCATGATTTGGCGGCAGTTCGTTGGATTCGACACGCGGCTTATCGCTGCCATGCGTCGCATAATGCATGACAGCCGGAACACTCCAGGAAACCGGATCGCCCTCAATCTTCTGCCTCCAATTGTGAAAGATCTTGCCGATATTCTGAGTGAAGTAGCCATGCTGCTTGAAATGCTGAGGCAATGTCACCACGTCCGGCGCAACTTCGCGAAAATGGGTCGCCAGATTCCAAATGCCCAATGTATCGGGCCGTCGACCGGTCAGGAGTGAAGCCCGCGACGGATTGCAAACCGCCTGTTGGCAATACGCGCGATTGAACGTCACGCCGCGTGCGGAAAGTTGATCCAGATTAGGGGTTATGACCAACGGGTGATCGTAGCAGCCCAAGTCGTTCCGCAAGTCATCGGCGGCAATGAACAGGACGTTGAGGCGTTGAGTTTCTTCGGCCAGGAGGCGTGGAATACTCACGCTGGCGAAAGAAACCAAAAGGTAGGCAACAAAGGCGAGGTGTGTCCATTGTACGCGCATGGTGATCTTCCATTTTCAGCGGGCAGGTGACTTGTCTAGGAACTGCATTCCAATGTTGCCTGTGGGGCTCGTCAGATCAAGCCAGCGACTCGTGGGGCGAGATCTGATTCAGAGCGCACGCCGATTCACTGTAGAAAGGTGACGGGGTCGGGAGTCTTTTTCGGCCAACGACTTACGATCGGTAGACACCGTTGGCCGAAAAAGACTCCCGACCCCCTTCCTGGCCCGCCCCCCTTCCTACCTGACTCGCGTCAGTCCGAGGCACCGCCTTGCTACCCTGCAAAGGCAGAAGCAACGACGCCTGGAACGGCAACCTGGGCATGAAACAGCCCGCCGGCATGCGGCTGGTCGTCCAAAACGCTCCCTGTCAAATCGCGGCGAGCCGTGGTGATATACATGTCGGTCAGGCTGGGGCCGCCCAGCGCGCAGGCCGTGACTTGCGATGCTGGCACCTCGATTTTCTCCAACAGGTCGCCACTGGTGGGGTCAAAACGTGCGACACCCCAGCCAGACCATAATGCGACCCACAACTTATCCTCCGCGTCGATGGTCATCCCGTCGGGGTAACCGATCCCTTCAGGAAGTTCAACGGCGGGCCGCCGATGGGAGATCTCTCCGGTCGCGTCGTCGTAGTCAAACGCATCGACGCGACGCGTTGGGCTGTCGATAAAGTACATCGTTCTCTTGTCCGATGTCCAAACAATTCCGTTCGAAATCCCAACACTCGGCACACGCGACTCGACGCGGCCGTCAGGATACATACAGTACAGCGTCCCCGCCTTCATATCCTCTTCAACCGATTGCAATGTCCCGGCCCAGAAACGACCTGCCGGATCGCATTTACCATCATTGAACCGATTGCCCGGTAAATGTGCTTCCGGATCGGCGAGGATTTCCAGGTGCTGTGTCACGGGATTGTAGGAAGCAAAGCCGTGCTCGACGGCCACCATCAGCCCACCCGACAAGCGTGGTACGACAGTGCCAATGCGCTGGCCAATGTCGTACGTTTCATTTTGGATGCCGCTCTCTTGCCTCACACTGGGGTCATAGCGGTGCAGCCGATGTTCGTTGATGTCAATCCACCAGAGCACGCTCGCGCGCGGATCCCAGATGGGGCCCTCGCCAAGGGTGGCCTTGGTATCGAGGATAAGCGTTGCCGTCGTCATGGGTACTTCACTTGAGGAAACGGGCAGAGAATGCGTTCCAGCGAAGCGACATTATGGGCTCCACTCAGCGGGCTACCAAATCACTCGAGCAACATTTGTGGATTTTCGCCGTCGCGACGTTCCCATTCGCGGCGCACTTCTCGCAATCCGTAGGCACAAAGGTCAAAGTCGAAACTCAACCGCTCGAGAATCTCTGCTGGTGCATCCTGGGCGTCATCCGTTTCGATACTGCTGGCGATCAAGTAGGCTCGTTTGCCCTGCGAACAGTAGTCGATGAAGTGATCTTTCTTTTCCGGGGCCTGCATTCCTCGCAGCATTTCAGGATAGACTCCAGCCCAAAAAAGCGTGAAATCGCCGATGTGACGATGGACATCGCGCCGAGCGTTGCCAATGCGAGCGTTCGCTTCGACCAACATCTCCGTAACTTCCATCAACGGCTGGCCAGTCGGATTTCGCACCTTATGCATCGCATCGGAACGAACAAACCGCATGAGCAAACAGCTGACGTAGTCGATCAAAGGCGGATCTGCGACGCCAAGTTCGGCCTGAAAGACATACTCCGCGAGACCGGCGAAGTAACGCCACAATGCGGAAGAAGGGTGAGATGATTTCACGGTGCACCTCCGTCGTTGGTCAACGGGCGGTCAACCGAACAGTGCACTGGCAACACGAGGCGCGTGATGGCCAACATGGATTGCTCGGTGGAACTCTCTTTTCATGCGATCGAATGGTCACACTATAAACTTTACTTCCGATTATCGATCGGTGCCAATGTTTGTCTCGATCGGGCACCACTCACAATCGCTAAACGCCTGTCAGGACGGTTGTTATGTTGACCCACAGACGCTTGTGAGAATCTCCGCGAAAGACTGACACCTTTGCTTGAAAATGTGGCAAACAGCTAGAAGCAGTTTCAAGAATGGTTCGCGCCAAAAGGGTGGGTTTTGAAACTGTCGCTAGTCATTGAGCGTCTCGAGAAGGCTACTGGCGAAGTCACCGATTTCTCTTAGCACGTCTGCGCGCGACCGATCCGCCGCCGTGGCTATCCGTCGCACGAAGGCCGATCCGACGATCAATCCATCAGCCACTGGTGACAAGACTCGTACATGATCGGGCTGACTGATCCCGAAGCCAATGCAAATGGGCAGGTCAGTCTGCGCCCGCAACCAACCCACATTCTCGGTCACTTCGGCAGGTAACGCCTGGCGTTCGCCTGTGATTCCAGTGACGGAAACGTAATAGAGAAACCCCGTCGAACTTTCGGCGATCCGCAGCGCGCGGTCTCGTGGCGTGGTCGGAGTCACGAGTTGAATCAGGCTGAAATCCTCGCGACGACAGATTTCAGAAAATGGTCCAGCTTCTTCGACCAGCAAGTCAGGAACAATGGCCCCGGCCACTCCGGCTGCCTTGGCGCGCGTCACATACCGCTCCAGCCCATGTCGATGGATGATGGCGTAACTGACCATGGTTACGATGGGCATCGTGACGTCGCTCGTCACTTCGCCAAGCATCGCCATAATGTCGGCCAGTTTGACGTGGTTGTCGAGTGCTCTGGTGTACGACGCCTGAATGACTGGCCCATCGGCAATCGGATCACTGTAGGGAATTCCAATCTCGCACATCGTGGCACCGCGCGCGGCCAGTTCCCGAATCACGGCCGCCGTGAATTCGATATCGGGATCACCAGCCGTCACAAAGGGCATCAACGCCTTGCGTCCTTGCTGCTTCAATTCCGAAAATAGTTGATCGATTGCCGACATTGCTTTCTCTTTATCAATGACACCGCAGGCCGTTGTTTCGGTAAAGTAAGTTCTTGTCCGCGGCGCGAGCCGCCTCGGGCCATTACTGATCTTGAGCCGCTTTCAGGCGAGCAATCTCGTTTGCATCCTTGTCGCCACGGCCAGACAGACAGACCAGCACAATGTCTTCCTCCGGGCGCCCGGCGGCAACTTCCATGGCCTTGGCCACCGCGTGTGAACTTTCTAGTGCAGGCAGGATACCTTCGTTACGCGCCAACGCGTCGAACCCTCGCATCGCAGAATCGTCCTGACAGCTGCTATACTCGACACGGCCGGTCGCTTTCCAGTAACTGTGTTCGGGGCCAACACCGGGGTAATCCAATCCAGCGGACATCGAATGCACGTCGCACGTCTGCCCGTCTTCGTCTTGCATCACGTAACTGTAGCTGCCATGCAGTACGCCAGGGTCGCCAAACGAGAGGGGCGAAGCGTGCTGGCCGGGGAGTGCCCCCAATCCTCCCGCCTCGACACCCAACAGCTCGACGGTCTGATCCTCGATGAACGGATAGAACATCCCTGCTGCGTTGCTACCGCCGCCAACGCATGCCACCACACAATCTGGTAGACGACCAACGCGGGCCTCCATCTGCTCGCGCGCCTCATTGCCGATCACGGCTTGGAAGTCGCGGACGATCATTGGAAATGGGTGGGGACCAACGACCGAACCAATGATGTAATGCGTCGTCTCGACACTCGACATCCAATCGCGCATCGCTTCGTTGATCGCATCGCGCAGTGTTCGCGAACCAGTCTCAACGGGTCGCACCTCGGCCCCAAGCAATTTCATGCTGAACACGTTGGGGGCCTGGCGGCGGATATCTTCAGACCCCATATAGACGACACACGGCAAGCCAAAGCGGGCACATGCGGTCGCCGTCGCCACTCCATGCTGACCCGCGCCAGTTTCGGCGATGACGCGCCGCTTGCCCATCCGCCGGGTTAGCAACGCCTGACCCAATGTATTGTTGATTTTGTGGGCACCGGTGTGGTTCAAGTCTTCGCGCTTGAGCCAGATCTGGGCACCCCCGCACTCACCACTCAATCGGCGGGCATGATACAAAGGCGAAGGCCTGCCGACATAGTTTTTCAGCAGATCATCCAATTCCGTCTGAAAATCGGCATCCTGCCGGGCCTTTTCGTATTCGGCTGCAAGCTCGTCCAACGCCCGTGTGAGCGTCTCGGGAACGTATCGCCCGCCGAAATCGCCAAATCGACCGGCGACATCGGGAACGTGTTTTGTGGCGTTGGACGAGTTGTCGGTCATATTAACGATACCGCTTGGTGCGTATGATATTGCTGGCAGGGCAGGGGTGTCGAAATGATCTGCCTGACGAAGCTGCGATCGATTCTGGACCGAGCGAGAAACCCGGTCAAGGCGTGGCAGTTGCATTGAAACACTCAGCGAACCGCGCTGGCGGCGGATCCGGGCTTTATCAAGACTTAGAATTAGGATTGCGAGCCTGATTGTCGTGGTTCGCTCTGCGAACCAAACGTCTTGATCGCAGCGATCAACGACTATCTCGCCAGGCGACCATTCTTCTTCAACCCTAAACTCAAGAATCGACACTGCACTAACGTGATGTTGCCGCGCTCGGACCCGCAGTCAAGAAGAGCCGTATGCCAGAATTGCCTGAAGTCGAGACCATGCGTCGCGGGATCCTGGCTATTTCGGGAGCCCGAATCGAAGACGCTGTTCGGCTGCCTTGCCGGCTGAAACCACTTCAAATCTACCCTCGAATCGACCTGTTTCGCCGCAGGACGGTTGATCGTTGCATCGAGCAGATCGGTCGCGTTGGCAAACGTGTTATACTTCTCTTGGATAGCGGAGACCGGATTGTGTTCGAGCCTCGCATGACAGGACTCGTTCTCTTGTCTGATCCGCCCAGCCCCGAACACCTGCGATTTCGGCTCGATCTGTCCGGCAACATAAGCCACGTTTGGTATTGGGACCGGCGCGGACTAGGCAACGTGCGGTTGCTCTCGCCCAACGACTTTCACGTACAACTCGGTCCACACAAGGTGGGGACCGACGCCCTGGCGTTGAAACCAGGCGAAATGCGCGATCGACTGTGCGGAAGTCGCCGCGCCGTGAAGGTCGCTCTATTGGATCAGAAGGCGATTGCGGGGATCGGCAACTTGTATGCATCAGAGATCCTCCACCAGGCCGGGGTCCACCCGGAGAAATCGTGCGACCGTGTCACTGACCAGGAGTGGGAACGCATTCATCTGTCGACGCTCGAGATCCTGCAGATGGCGATCCATTGCGAAGGTTCGACCTTGTCCGACGGTACCTACCGGAACGCATTGAACAAGTCAGGTGGCTATCAGAATCACCATCGTGTGTACGATCGCGCCGGTCACCCCTGTTTGGTCTGCCGCGCGGGTGTTGTACAACGCATTGTACAAGCGCAACGCGCCACGTTTTTTTGCTCCACCTGCCAGCCCAAGCGACACGCAAGAAAGCGAAAGTAGAAAGTAATGAAGCCCGCCCTGAGCCAGGTTTGTTCGCTTAATTCCCCGTTCGAAAAGGACATTGCAGATTACGCAGCAGGGCAGTGCGATGCGATTGAAGTCTGGTTTACCAAACTGGAGACCTATCTCGAAACAAATTCGCTAGATGACGCGCGTGGGTTGTTGGCGGAACATCACGTGACGCTACCCGTTGCCAGCTTTCAAGGCGGATTATTCACCAGCCAGGGCGACGCTCGACGTGAAGCCTGGTCGCTGTTTCAGCGGCGACTGGAACTCTGCCGCGACCTGGAGATCAAGACCATTGTGGTCGCCTGCGATCTGTTCGGGCCGTTGAACGACCAGGACATCGAGCGTGCTCTTGTCTCACTGGACCAGGCTGCGCAGTTGGCCGCCAAACATGGCAAGCGCATTGCACTCGAATTCCAGTCCCGCGCGGCGCTCGGCAACAACCTGTTAACCGCCGCCGGTCTGGTGGCGCGCGTGGACCATCCAAGTCTAGGGCTTTGTTTGGATGCCTTTCATTTCTATGTCGGCCCCAGCCAGACGGAAGATTTGGCGTGTCTCACTAGGGAGAACTTATTCCACGTCCAATTGTCTGATCTGGCCGACACGCCACGTGAACTCGCCACCGACGCAGACCGCATCCTCCCAGGCGACGGAGACATTCCGCTGGAGGCAATCGTCGCGCGGCTGGCAGAGATCCAATACAACGGGTTCGTATCCGTTGAACTACTCAACCCGCGACTCTGGCAGGTTTCGTCACGACAGTTCGGTGAAATTGGGATGACGGCACTGCGGAGTGTGCTTGGCCTGGCCAGCATGGAAGCGCCGTAGGGCACCGATCGATGTGAAGCTGATGCTGACAACACGCGGGCGGGACTACTGGGCGGCCTTTTGCTTCACAGCTTTGATCGCCTTTTGCAGTCGCGACTTCGTTCGGCTCGCCGTGTTACGGTGCATGATTTTGCTGCTGCCGGCCTGATCCAATTTCTTGGCGACGACAATGAATTCAGCTTCTGCGGTGGCAACATCACCCGCAGCAACGGCCGCGTGCACTTTTCGTAACTGGGTTCGCAGGTCCGATTTGACGGCTCGATTACGATCGCGGCGGGTCACGTTTTGTCGTAATCGTTTGGTCGCGCTATTGGAATTGGGCATAGTTTGCAGCCGGTCGTCGTGGTTCTTTTCAGATGGGGGACGTTCAATCCGCAGCCGATCAATGGCTGGAAGCCACTATTTATGATCCATCTGGCGAATTTTGTCCAGACGGGCAGCGGCATCTTTGTAATTGGGATCTAATTCGACCAGACGCATCAACAGTTCGATGGCCGTGGGGGTGTCCTTCAGCCCAGCCGAAAGCAGCCCTGCACGATAGAGGGCCAGTCTGATCAAATCCGGCTGATCAGCCTGCTCGGCCTGGTCCAGCCCCCGCAGATAGCACTCCAACGCCTTGCTGTACTGTTTTTGCCGTTGCAGACATTCGCCCAATTCCAGCACGGCAATGGCCCGCCGGTCGGGCAATTCGGCCGCAGCCATAAAGCAACTCACAGCTTCGGCATAGTTTTCCACCCTTTTCAGACACAGGCCCAACTGAAACTTGCATTCCAGATCCTGCGGATAGCGTTCCGATCGGGCGGCAAACACGTCCAGCTCAAACCGATTCAGGTCGTTCTGCAGGTCCACCGCTAACTGCTGCGATCGATCGTTTGGATCTTTGGCCGCCTGCTGTTCCGAAAGTTTCAACTGCTGCTTCTTCCGGAGAATCTCGACATCCTCCAGGCGATGCTGGATCCGGATGTCACTTCCCGTCGCGGAGAGTCCTTTCTGCAGCAAGAGCATAGCTTCGCCCAAATGACCTTCGTCCAGATGAAACTGAGTCAGTTGAAGGTAGCCATCGATATCGGTGGGACTGTTCGCGACGGCCTGTTCCATTTGCTGCCGCGGCGTAAGCTGAATCTCGCGACGTGGTTTGGCTGCCTGGGCCTCGGACTCGACCCCGGCTTCGGTGGCTGCCTTGGCGGCAGCAGGATCCCGCACTCGAGTCTTGCCGAGCCCCGCTTGCGTCTTTTCGATTTGCAGTTCAGACATCATCTTCTGTGCTTCGGCGTCGCCACGTGTTGCTTCATCGACCCGGTGCCAGCAAGCAATGGCCTGGTCGTAATACCCCTGACGTGTCAACGACTTTGCACAATGCCGATTCACCGCGACGTCATTTGCATCGCGTTCGAGGGCGAAACGCAAGTACCGCAGTTCGATTTCCGCATACCCCAGCGCTGCACAGGCTTCGGCCAGCCCCCGCAGCGTATTCGGATCCCATGGATTCAACTTCATCACATCCGGCCCGAGCTTTAACACCTCGCTCCAGACCTTCTTCGCGTGGGCTTTCTTAAAAGCCCCCTTTCCGCCGAAGCTAAGCAAAGCACCTCGTTTGTTGTTCTTATACTTGCGACGCAGGTTCTCGAACAACGCCTCAAGGTAAACCAAGTTTTCGGGATCCCGACTGACGCATTCTCCGAACATCGTGTGCGCATAATCAAAGTCGTACGAATCCTGCTTCATGAGCTTACTGGCGCGCTCGAAGCACTCGTGCAATCGACGTCTCAAATGAGGCGTGATCGCCTTGGGTTCGCCGTCGTCTTCGTTAGCTGGTTTCGAGTTGGGGGCCATCGTCAACTGCCCAAATGCTGAGCTTGCGAGTATTCTAATGGTTGCAGGCTGATCAAGCGTGCCGCTATTCTAGCCGTTTGCCGCCGCCAGCCAAGCATAACGTGTCGCAACAGGAAGATTGGCGACTGGAAAATAGGATCATTGATGCCATCTACAGGCAAAAAAACGACTGGGCGCGTGTCTCTGGTTGGTGCCGGACCGGGGGATCCTGGGCTGATCACACTGCGGGGAATCGAGTGCCTTCGTCGGGCAGATGTCGTGATGTTCGACTATCTAGTGAATTCGGTAATCGTCGAACATGCCCCTCCGTCTGCCGAACGAATCTGTCTTGGGAAGCACGGACGGTCACGCATCTGGCCGCAAGACGAGATCAACCGTCGATTGGTCGAATTGGCGAAGGCCGGGAAGCAAGTCGTGCGGCTAAAGGGGGGTGATCCAGCGGTCTTTGCTCGCAGTGCGGAAGAAATCGACGCACTTCGTCAGCACGGGATCGAATTCGAAGTTGTTCCGGGTATCACCGCCGCACTGGCCGCCGGCAGCTATGCGGGCATTCCTATCACTCACCGCAAACTGGCCTCCGCCGTCGCGCTGGTGACCGGTCATGAAGGAAACGATAAAGAATCGGGCGGCGTTGACTATGGCGCGTTGGCTGCATTTCCCGGGACTTTGGTCGTCTACATGGGAGTCACGACCGCGCCAAAGTGGACCTCGGCGTTGATTTCCGCCGGCCGTTCCGCAGATACGCCAACGGCAATCGTGCGGCGCTGCAGCCTGCCCGACCAGCGCATGATCCAATGCACTCTGGGAGAAGTCGCCGGGAAGATGACTGGCGAGAATCAGATTCGGCCGCCCGCCGTCGTGATTGTCGGTGAAGTGACAACGCTTGCCTCGACGTTGTCCTGGTTCGAGAAACGCCCGCTTTTTGGCCGAACGATCATGGTTACCAGACCACTCCTTCAAGGATCATCGCTAGCCAGTTCGCTTGCCGAACTAGGTGCCAACGTCGTAGTGCAACCAGCGATCGCAATCACCGAACCCGAGGACTGGCAGCCAGTCGACACGGCCATCGAGCGACTGAACGAATATGACTGGCTCGTTTTTTCTAGCACCAACGGTGTGCAGTTTTTCTTCGAGCGGCTCTTCAATCGAGGACACGACATGCGTGCGTTGGGCGGCATCAAACTAGCATCCGTCGGCCCGGGTACCGTTGATGAACTCGCCAGCTATCACCTTCAAGTGGACTTGCAACCGGACGACTTTCGTTCGGAATCGCTGGCGGCGGCTTTGGCAAAGACCGCTCGGGGCAAACGGTTCTTGCTGCCGCGAGCCAGCCGAGGACGCGAAGTGCTACCAGACGATCTGCGTACCGCGGGCGGAATCGTCGACCAGATCGTGGTCTATCGCAGCCTAGATGTGGAATGTCCCGATTCCGATGTGGCAACGCGACTTGCGAAGGGAGACATCCACTGGATTACCGTCACCAGTTCAGCGATTGCGCGATCCCTGGTACAGATGTTCGGCGACGATCTGCGTCAATCCCGTCTGGCCAGCCTCAGTCCAATCACGTCAAACACGCTTCGCGAACTCGGTTTTGAGCCCACAATCGAGGCGAATGTCCACAATATGCAGGGCCTGATCGACGCGTTGCTAACACGTCAGTGACCGCCTGGCGCAGGAAACACCAGTTTTTTTTCTTGGACGCCAATGATCCGTGGGGGCTACGGCGAAGATATACTGAGGATTCGTCAAGCAGCGACGTGGCTGACGGCTCTAGCCGTCGCACCGACAACCCGTCGATTCTCACCTCCAACTCGTTCTTAGTTTTTGGCAGCTTCTCAATTTCACAATTTCCCAAATCCATGAAAAAACGAACCATCTTTCTGGTGATCCTCGTGCTCCTTTGTGTCGCAGGTGTGTTTGGCTACAAACCGATGAAGGAGTTCCAAGCGAAGCGAGCCACTCCCAATTGGCGGACGGCCGACGTCAAACAGGGGCGAATTGTCTCGGTGGTGAATTCGACTGGAACGATCAAACCGGTGCGGTCCGTTCAGGTCGGTTCGTTTGTCTCCGGCCCGCTGGACGAAGTGCTGGGCGAATTCAATCAGGAAGTCAAAGAGGGAGACGTGCTTGCCGAAATCGCCCCGCGACTTCCGGAAGCCGACAAAAAACGCGCGATCGCGTCCCACGCCACCACACTTGGCGAAGTGAAACGCATTGAAGCGCTGCTACAGCAGGCGCGAAACAACGAAGCGCGAGCTTGCGCGTTGAGCGAAGAAAATGAAGACTACATTTCCCAAACCGAGCTCGATCAGTTCAAATTCGCGACGATGTCGCTCGAAGCTCAGTTGGAGATCTCCAATGCCTCGGTGCAGCAAGCCGAGGCGGCACTCGACAACGCCATAACCAACGTCGGTTACACGACGATCAAGTCGCCCATCGACGGGATTATCATCGATCGCAAAATCGATCCCGGCCAGACTTTGCAAGCCGGTTTTCAAACGCCTGAACTGTTTGTCGTCGCCCCCGGCATGCGAGAAAAAATGCACGTCTATGCCTCCGTCGACGAAGCGGACATTGGCCTGATCCGAGTGGCTCAAAGGCACGGCCGACCGGTTCATTTTACGGTGGACGCTTACCCCGACGATCTGTTCGAGGGGGAGATCGAGGAGGTTCGTTTCAGTTCAACGGAAACTCAAAACGTCGTCACCTACCCAGTAATCGTGGCGGCCGCAAATCCCGATCTCAAGTTGCTGCCCGGCATGACGGCCAGCATCTCATTTCGCGTGGAAGAGCGGATGGACGTTGTCAAGATTCCGAATTCGGCCCTACGTTTCTATCCGCAGAAGAAACATGTCCGCAAGGAAGACCAAGAACTGCTGGAAGGCACCGAATGGGCCAAGGAAGACAAGGATGACGAACCTGACATCATGTTATCGGCGGAAGAAAAGGCGGAGGCTCGAAGGTCCAGAAACCGGCGCCACGTCTGGGTTGCCATGGGTGCCAAGTTGAAGGCGGTGGCGGTGGTCACGGGGCTGAGCGACAGCAAGTTCACGGAACTTGTTTCCGGCGACGTCACAGTCGGCATGAAACTGGTCACGGGCATCACTCCCAAGAAGGGCTGGGGATCTTGATGATCGCCGCGGCCGATTGACGACGGTCCGAGAAGACGCATGAATCTTCTGCTGACAATTCGGGTGGCGCTGCGAGCATTGCGGAAGAACAAGATGCGCGCAAGCCTCACGGTCTTAGGCGTCGTAATTGGTATTGCCGCAGTCACCACGATGGTGTCCATCGGCCAAAGCGCCAACGGCTTGGTCCAGGGCCAATTCGAAATGTTGGGGACCAATGTCATCCTGATCTTCCCTGGTGCACAACATCGCGGCGGCGTGAGACAGGGGCGGATCACCACCTTGACCGCCGAAGACGCCGTCGCCATTGGCGAAGAATGTCCCGCAGTGCTCGCAGCCTCCCCATTGGTTGGAACGGGTGGCCAGGCCATCTTTGGAAACTCGAATTGGAGTCCCAAGGAGATGCACGGAGTCGATCCCAACTACTTGCAGGTGCGTAATTGGGAACTCCGTCACGGTGGGTTCT
Source organism: Planctomycetaceae bacterium (assembly GCA_002685655.1). Next base: position 1,167 of record NYXM01000164.1, on the reverse strand, counting down.
TCACCGACCGCGACATCACGTCGTCCGCCAAGGTCTGCGTCATTGGCCACACCGTGCTCGTTAAGCTCTTCCAGACCCAAAACCCCTTGGGCGAGACGATTCGCATCCGCAACATCCCGTTCCGCGTGGTTGGCGTCTTGGGTGAAAAAGGTGCCAACATGGTGGGTGAGGATCAAGACGACATTATCCTGCTGCCGTACACGACGGTGCGAAAGCGTCTGACTGGTTCCGAGTTCAACGACGTCCACGCGATATTTGCATCTGCCCGATCGGTCAAACAGATGGTTGAAGCAGAGCATCAGATCAATCAACTGTTGTTCGAACGGCACCGCATTCCCCCAGGGGAGGCACCTGATTTCATGGTGCAAAATACCACCGAAATTGCCGATATCCTGGGAGTCATCACCGGCACGATGACGCTGATGCTGGCATCGATTGCCGGCATTTCGCTGTTGGTCGGCGGCGTAGGCATCATGAACATCATGCTGGTCTCAGTCACGGAACGAACTCGTGAAATCGGGATCCGCATGGCAGTCGGTGCTCGAGGTCGAGACATCTTGCGCCAATTTCTGGTGGAGGCGGTTTTGCTCTCTTGCATCGGCGGGGTGATTGGATTTGCCTTAGGAATCGGCGCGTCGACAGGGCTCACCGTCCTAATCAACTCCGTCACGACGGGGACAAAGTGGCCGATCATCGTATCGTTCCCCGCCGCTTTCGCCGCAATCCTGTTTTCCGCCGCCGTGGGGGTCTTCTTCGGCTACTACCCCGCGCGCCGCGCCAGCCGGCTCGACCCCATCGAAGCGCTTCGGTACGAATAGCAATCTGCGGATTCCGTCACCGACGCGTCATGGATCACGCAAAGCGAAGGGGATCGCTCGGAGCTGATCTCTTTGCGCCTTTGCGCCTCTGCGTGAGACTTCTGTTTTCGCACCTTGAAGGTTGTGCGTTGTCGGAGCTTTCGAGGAAGAGGGAGGACGACGCACCATCTGCTCATGCGACATCTGAATGACATATGTCCGTTTCATTGTTTCGCTGTTTTATTGATCACGCAAAGGCGCAAAGGCGCAAAGGCGCAGAGGGAAGGGGATCGCTCGGAGCAGGTCTCTTTGCGCCTTTGCGCCTTTGCGTGAGACTTCTGTTTTCGCACCTTGCAGGTTGTGCGTTGTC
>NYXM01000163.1 GCA_002685655.1 Planctomycetaceae bacterium | reverse complement strand
GCTGAGCCTATTCGCCACGGGCGAGCGGCACGCGAAAAGGGCGGAGGAACGCGTCTTCGCCCAGATGCTATGTCAATCAACGTTGGATGAGCTGCTCGCCGATCCGTCGCAGCTTCAACGCGTCGAGGACGAGCTACTGGCCGGTTACGGTGATTGGACCTATTCGGTCGACTGGACGCCGACCGATATCGAGGGACTCGTGCGCCTGCATGTTTCGGTGAAACATGTCGATGCAATTGACCAGTTGGAGAACCGCGGCACCGTCTCTGATCGCAACGTCTTTGAGCTGGTTCGTTGGACACGTTACGAGACTCACAGCAACTCCACACTAGATCGCAGTTCCCACTCGATCATGTCTCCCACTTTGCCATGAACGATCGACGCAACAGAAATGGTTTCACGCTCTTGGAAGTGATTATTGCGTCCAGCCTGGCTGCGACGTTAATGTTGCTTGTGTGGTCCTTGTTCAGCATCTATTCGAAGCTAAACGACAAGGGTGTCAGGCAAGCGACGGAACTGCAAATCGTGCGTTCTTTGATGCGTCAGTTGCACTCGGACCTGCACCACGCCAGAAGCTCCTGGATGTCAACGAGGGATGGCTTTCCGGCGGTTTCGCAAACGCTGAACGACGGAGCCTCAACAGCATTTGCCGGCGATGGTACCGATTTGATTTCGTTGCCCCCGGGCGCGCAACTCCTGGGAAGTGACACACGATTTCGGTTGGTGGTGCGAGCACCGCGTAGACGTGCGGCGCACGGCTCGGTCGAAAGGACCGCTGTTGAAGAGGTCCCCCCGCCGGATCTGTGCGATGTGGTGGAGTATATTTGGAAACCTCGCCCTGAACTCCTGCCACCAGGTGACGAATTCCCAGCCAAAGACGATGTCCAGCAGCGTTTCGCTGACGTTGGAGATGAAGGTCAAGCAGCGGGGCTAGTCCGCCGAGTGACTCCCTGGTTCCTGCCGAACACTGATGAAGACACCGCTCGGTCTAACGAAAATGGCACCGCCCCGAGTCGATCATCCGAGAGTGGTCGCGGGGCCGACATGGATCCACAACGTCTGCAGCAACAGATGATACATGAGGACGCGGTGCCGGAAATTGTCACCCTGCAGTTTCGCTACTTCGATGGAACTGTCTGGTTAAGTCACTGGGATAGCAGGCAGACGGGCCGCTTGCCAGCTGCGGTTGAGATCGCCTTTGACGTGCAAGCGGAGGAGCAGCAACTGGAGGAGCAGCAAACAGACGAGCGACAACTCACGGCAGGCAACCATGCAGACCAACAGTTCCTCGAAGACACTTCACGTGTCGTCGAGATGTCTCGGGTTGCCGACAACGACATTGCCGATGAAGCCGAACAGGAGTACCGCTTTGTAATCGCCGTTGACACGACAAAGCCTCTTCGCGCAAACGAGGAGGTGATGATGCCATGACGAGATTCGCAAAGTGCAGGCGCAACGGTGTCGTCTTGATCGTCGTGTTAGTGCTCGTGCTCCTAATGAGTGTCGCGGCTTTTGGTTTCTTGTTGTCAATGCAGACGGAAAATGTCGCAGCTGGGGCCAGCGGCGACCATTTGACTGCGCAGCAGTCCGCATTTTCGGCGATCGAGTTGCTCTCGGCCGTGCTCGAAATGCCGCGGGTGCAGCGTCGAGAACTTGGTGGCGTCACGAACAATCCAGACTTATTCAATGGCGTGCCGTTGGATGACACGGTGGCTGCGGCAGACGAAGATGTTCCACGCTTCATTGTAGCTGCGCCAGATTCAGCGCCTCAGCAAGACGTCTCAGTTCGATTCGGTGCTGTGGACGAGTCTGCGAAGTTACATCTGGGCAAACTTGTCGAGTGGGATGAGTTGCAGCCAGAATCTGGCAGGCAGGCTCTTTTGCGTTTGCCCGGCATGACGCCAGACGTAGCCGACGCGATTCTTGATTGGGTCGATACCGATTCGCAGCCACGATTCGAGGGTGCCGAGTTCGATACTTATGCGGGGCATCGCATTCCTGTGAAACCACGGAACGGAAGACCTGTTGATATGGAAGAGCTGTTGCTGGTGCGGGGCGTCGATGAGGCCCGCCTCTTTGGTGTAACGACCGATTTGGCGAACGAACCCGACCTGCTTACTGAAGAAGGGCCGTATGCGTGGAGGGACTACCTGACTGTTTATAGTGGCGAACGCAACGAGTCTCGTGACGGCTTGCCGCGGGTATTTCTCAACCATCCACAGCTCGATTCGTTGCACCAACAGTTGGTCGAGCGGATGCCGATTTCCTGGGCAAACTTCATCGTGCTCTATCGGCAGTACGGCCTTGGCGGATCTTCCGATCAGGCGACAACGCCCGACCAGGTCACGCTCGATTTCACGTTGCCGGCAGCTCACCGCATGGAAAGCCCGCTGGACCTGATCGATGTCACCGTGTCCGTCCCATGGAATGGAAAAACGGTTAGCGTCGCCAGTCCTTTCTCCAGCGAGCCGCCGATGATGCAGAGTCAGCTTCCAGAGTTTCTAGATCAAGTCACCGTCACATCGGACACGAGGTTCGAGGGGCGAGTGAACATCAACCTTGCACCTCGCGAGGTATTGCTGGCCGTCCCCGGCATTGACGAGAGCCTGGCAGAGCGCGTCCTTGCAGCACGTTCAATGGCGGGCGAGAACAATGCTGGTCGAGATCACCCAGTTTGGCTGCTCACAGAAGACCTTGTGGACCTCGCTACGATGCGGAAACTGCTGCCCAATGTCAACGCGGGAGGCGATGTCTTTTACGGCGAGTTTTTGGGAAGCACGGGCCAGCACGCTCCGGTGTATCGCTGTGAGGCGGTCATCGACGCGACCGTCCAGACCGCTCGACAAGTCTTTTTTCGTGAACTAATGAACGGGAAGCAATTACAACCATACGAGATTTCATTTAGCCCCTAGCCGCGGGTGAGATTGGATGACCTCGCGTTACGGGTTCAACAAGCGAATCGCAACAAGCGAACCAGCAATGTTAAACAAACTGAATCAACCTAGAACTTGTTTATTCGTCCAATGGACGCGGCCCGTCTGCCGATATCTACTCGTTGAACGTGCGTCGCCGACTCCGCAGATTAAGGCGGTGGGTTGTTGGGAGGCTGATGAGAGTCAGCCGTTAGTGGAGCAATTGCAAGAGCAACTTGCAGCGCAAGACATTCGTTGTCGCCAAGCCGTGTTGTTGTTGCCGCGAGCCGAATTGGAAGTCTCGTCGCATCAGTTGCCGCCTGCCACGAACGACGAGTTGCCGGAATTGGTCGATAGCGCCGTGGCGGCAGAGCTCGACGATACCGGGGGCACACAGGTCAGCGACTTCCTCGTTACACATCACGATGCCACGGGAAACGAAGTGCTCACTTTCTCACTGTGCGATCAGCGGAGCAGTGATTTCAAGCACCGTTTCAAAGCCATTGGCTTGAATTTGCTTGCCATTACTTTCTGTGGGTTGGGGGCCGTCAAGCTGCTTCAGCGAGTGGTCCAGCGCCCAGCGTCAACGGCAGTCACCGTGGCGATTGGCGACGCCGATATCGATCTTGCCGTGACAGAGAACGGCCGTCCACTCTTGTTTCGTTCGATTCCCTGTTCGTCGGAAGAAGACCGTGTACGTGCGGAACGCCTCAGTGCTGAGATTCGTCGCACCTTGGCACTAGTGCACCGCGGTGATGACGAGTCAACGCGTCTCTACTTGATCGGCGACGTCGATAGGCATGAGAAACTCGCTCAGTTGCTCGCCGAGCAACTCTCTGTTTCGACGTCCGTGGTCAACCCACTCACGCATGTCGAGTCTGCAGCGAACATTGAGACCCCGGCACACTATGCGAATCTAATAGGAATGGCTTGCGCGTGGAGCGGCGATGGCCTTGACCTGGATCTGCTCGACCCGCGGCGGCCTCCGCGAAAGGCCGGTCCCTGGCGGCGCGTCGCGTTCTGGAGTGCCATCGCTGCGGCAATCTTCCTGGGGATGGGTTATGTCTCCTCGCAGCACAAAGCCGATCAGCTCGACTCGATCAATCAACAGAAGGAGAAACTCAAGAACTTGGCGAAACGCGCCGGTAAAGCGCAAGGGCTGCAGGAGGTCGCGGATGCCACCAACGCTTGGCGGAGCGACGACATCGCCTGGCTCGACAAGCTGCATGAGTTGTCCAATCGTTTGCCCAGCGGCGAAGAGGCCCTGATTCGGCGCATGAGTATGTCAACGGACTCCCAAGGAAACGGAGTGATTGACTTGGCCGTCCAAGTGAGTCAGCCGGAGATCGTCGCGAATCTAGAAGACGCGGTCCGAGACGATTTTCATTCTGTTAGCAGCAAACGTGTCACGGAGTCGGACGAAAGGGCCAGGTTACCTTGGACGTTCGAGACGCGCATTACGTTCAGGCCGGGGGATCCTCCCGACTTACCCTTACCGGATGAAATCGCTGAAGGTAGCGGAATTCGCGAGACTTCGGATCGAAGCGAGGAAGACCAAAGTCTGGCAATTTCGGAATCTTCGCCCGCTGCACAGTCCGATGCCAAGGAAGGAGGTTCGCCCAAATGAACACGCGCACCAAATTCCTCTTAGCGGCGCTGGCCGTGGTGGGCGTCGGCGTGTTTGGCGATCAAGGCTACCGTCGCCTGGTCGAAGAGCCGGCACAGAAGCGCGAGCGCGAAGCGAGCAAACTCGATCAACAGATCAAAGAAGCCGAAGACACTATTTTCAGGTCGGCCGCGGCGGCCGACGAACTGCTGGCGTTGGAACAATACTCGCTCCCCTATGACGAAGAGCTCGCTCGTGCCCATTATCAAGACTGGTTGCTGACTCTGGTGGAAAAGGTCGACTTGCAGCAAGGGAGCGTCGATGCTGGAACACCCGTTACCGTGTCGATCAAGGATCGCAACACGCGCAAGCCAAAAGAGGTTTTCAAACGTTATTTGTTCTCGCTACGAGGACGTGGCACGCTGCGGCAAGTGACACGGCTGCTGTACGAGTTCTACCAGGGTGGCCACTTGCACAAGATACGAACGATGGCACTCAATCCTATCGCAGGCGGAAAGCAACTGGACGTGACCATGGGGATTGAAGCATTGGGGCTGACTCGCTGCGAGCGCGAAGGCGAGCTTTCGACTGCCGTGGCAAATCGGCTCGCCTTCGATAACTTGGAATCGTACGAGACCATTGTCCGCCGGAATCTCTTCTCGCAGGAAGGCGTCAGTGCGCTGCGCGACGTCATGCTGACGGCCATCACGTTCGACCGCAGTGGTACCCCCGGAGCCTGGTTTTCCGCCGGAAGCAACGCCCAAACGTACGTCGTGCATCGCGGCGAGTCATTAGGGATCACATCGCACCATGTGGAAGTGATCGACATCCAACCACAGCTGGTCTTGATTGAAGTCGACGGCGACGTGCTACGACTTTCATTGGGAAGGACCATCCACGAGACGCTAGCCGCGTCGACGTCAGCCAGCGAAGCTAGCACGACTGTGGTGCGGTAGGTCGACCAGCTTGGTTCGCTCCCTGCGCTTAGTCCGGGCTAGAAAGCGGGGTAAGCATCCTGCTTGCCTTGGGTTTCGCGTCCATGAATCGCAAGCTGGAAGCTTACGCCGCTAAACACAAGTATTGCCCCGAAGGGCAACGCGATGCATTGACACGTGTCAATCATTTCACTACTCTCTCCGCCTCTTCTCTGTGATCGAGGATGGCAGCGGCGCGTTCGCGCCAACAGCTCGAAGTTTTTTAGCGGAAGCTCCTTATGCCCATCAAGTGTGCTACCATTCTGCAGGTGTTAGCGCTGGTGATGTCTGTCGCTGCGCATGGTCACGCTCAGGTCGGTGCCATCCATTTCACACCCTACGACTGTCGGCAGAAGTCAGCGGATGAGGTCGCGGCAATCTTGCGTCCGCTGTTGCCCAAGGCTCGATCTGTGCAACTCGTCGTGGATCGCGATCAGAACCGCATCCTCCTCAGCGGAACGGACGACGTGCAGAGCATCGCTCGGCGTGTGTTAACGGAGGTTAACCGTCCTCCAACGCAGGAGCCACGCCCCTTGCCGGCGCAAGCCAGACCCAATTCACTTCAATCCACTCGAAACGACAGTCTCGCGCGTTTTGTCTTCGTCCCGCAAAACCGTCTCGTCCGGCTACAGCAGCAACTGTCGGGGATGTTCGGCGATCGTCTGAGCTTGCGCCGCATCGGGCCGCGAGAGATTCTCCTGCTCGGGTTGTCGCAACAACCGCCGAGCCGACTGGAGATTGAATTCGATCAGGTACGAAGCGGTGTTCTAATTGGAGGGCCCACCGGTTCAGTCAACCAGTTCGCCGTACTGGTCCAGGCACTCGTTGGTGACCAACGTGGAAACGGCTTTCGCACGCAGGTCTTTCGAGTTCACCGCATCAACCATCGCTCACTGCAAAAGATCATCAAACCGGCTCCGCCAGCCAGTCCGCCCCCTGCAGCGACCGGTTACCAACCGAGGCATAACGCCGCGCCACGATCATCGCGCGGTCCAGTCTCGCCCGCTCGCTATCTGTACCAGGAAGAGAATGTGCCGCAAAATCAGGCAGCACCACCCGCTGCGAATCAGCCAAACGGAGTTGTACTTCCGGCGGGTCCGTTACGGCAATTCGAGGGCGTGGAGATCGAGTCGCTGCCGGATCTTGACGTGATTATCTTGCGCGGCCGCGACCAGGATCTGGATCAGCTCGCTGAGATCATCCGACAACTGGAACGCATCAGCCAAGAGACTCAGCCGGAGGTGCGCGTCTATCCACTTCGTCATGCGCAAAGCGAAGCGGTTGCGGAGATCGTTTCACAAGCGAGTGATGATCTCGTCAGCGGCCGCGCGGGCAAAGTCTCCGTGACACCGTTGGTAAAGCCGAATGCATTGTTGCTGATCGGCTGGGGCGATGCCGTGACCTCGGTTGTTCAGTTGATTCAGCAACTCGATCAACCAGTTGCCGCTCAAACGCAATCCGCCGTTTTCCGGCTGCGCTACGCAACCGCCAGCGCCGTGCAAGAGACGCTCAATTCGTTTTTTTCCGATCGCAACGGGCTGGGGCCGAAGGTTCAGGCAACCATCGATACCCGCACGAACGCGGTGATCGTTTATGCAGCGCCGCGGGACATGCTGGAAGTCCGCCGCATCATCCAGGATCTCGATCGACCCGACAGTGCTGCAGTCAATCGCGCTCATATTTTTCAGATCCAAAATGCCTTGGCCGCAGATGTTGCGCAGACTCTGCAGCAGGCCATCGAAGCCGCCAGCGGAAATACCGACCGCTCAGCGATTCTGGAGTTACAAACTTTCGATGCCGAGGGACAACGGATTCTCCGATCCGGCACACTTGAGAACGTTCAAATCACACCGAACCCTCGGAATAACACCATCATCGTCTCCAGCCCAGCGGAGAACTTGGAGCTGCTTGCCGCGCTGATTCGTCAACTCGATTCACCAGCTGTCCAAGCCCAAATCAAGGTCTTTCAGATCGTCAACGGTGACGCGTCGAGCCTGGTCGACACACTGCGTTCGCTGCTGCCGTCGCAGCCGGGGGCCACCATGGGGCCTCAGTTGCCAAGCGCTCCTGGCGAAACATCTCTGGCACCGTTACGATTTTCCGTTGAGGTGCGCAGCAACAGTCTCATTGCAACCGGTTCAGAAGGTGATTTGCGGATTGTGGAAGCGCTGCTGGTCAAGCTGGACCAGAGCAACACGATGCAGCGAAAGACTGCTGTCTTTCAATTGAAGAACTCCCCGGCCATCGACGTGGCCAACGCGATCAATCAATTCCTCGTCAATCGTCGACTAGTCGAGCAAGCTGCACCGGGCGCGGATAGCCCATTTCAGGAACTCGAACGCGAAGTCATTGTTGTGCCGGAGCCCGTGGCCAATAAGCTGGTTCTCGCAGCGACTCCGCGCTATTTCGACGAGATCAACGATTTGATCGAGAAGCTCGACGAACAGCCGCCCCAGGTCATGATCCAGGTGCTGATCGCAGAAGTTGCGCTGAACGACACCGATGAGTTCGGCGTGGAGCTTGGCCTGCAGGATTCTGTTCTGTTCGACCGCAGCCTACTGGGCGATCTCCTCACGACCACCAGCACAGCTACAGGATCTGCGGGCGTCATTGCCACGGAAGAGATCATTCAGTCCGCGACGAATATCCCCGGTTTCATTTTTAACAACGCTCTGCCCCTAGGGAACAGTGGCAGTGCGGGAGCGTTGGCAAACGCCGATGTAGTTGGCAGTCAGGGAATTTCGAATTTCGCCGTGGGACGTGCGAATGATCAGCTCGGATTTGGTGGGCTTGTACTTTCAGCGAGTAACCAGAATCTGAGCATTTTGATACGAGCCCTTCAGGAATCTCGCCGCGTCGACATCCTCAGCCGGCCTCAAATTCGTACACTCGATAACCAGCCGGCTTTCATACAGGTTGGTCAGCGCGTACCACGGATTATCGGCTCGACGGTGAATCAAAACGGGCAATCGAATTCGGTAACGCTGGAAAACGTAGGCCTCATTCTCGGCGTGACGCCTCGGATCAGTCCGGATGGAAATGTCGTGATGGAGATCGATGCCGAGAAGTCGCAACTCGGCCCCGAACAAGATGGCATTCCCGTGGCTGTGTCGATCGACGGCACAGTCATCCGCTCGCCGCGAATCGACACGACCACCGCTCAGGCGACGGTGAGTGCCGCTGATGGCGAGACAATCGTGCTGGGCGGACTGATCACGGAACGAACCGAGGAGGTCCATCGCCAGGTTCCGTGGCTAGGCGATGTGCCCGTTCTGAAACACCTCTTTCGATTCGATGGATTCCAATCTCGTCGAGCGGAGCTACTCATCATTCTCACTCCGCATGTGATTCGTACACCGGAAGACAACGAACTCGTCCGCCAAGCCGAGATGGCTCGCATGAGCTGGTGCGCCGCAGACGTCTTTGACCTACAAGGCGACATCGGTTTCTATTCCGACTCCCAAGTGGAAATGATCGATCGAGGCGCGCCTGAGACAATCTTCCCCGACGTGAATCCAAGTGGTGAGCCGTCGCCGATCGAACAGTCAATCGCAGTGCCGCGCCGCATACTCCCTAGGTAGACCCCGACCGAATCTGGCCATTGACGATTCCATGGAAAGTAAAATCTCAAAACCAAGCTGCACGTTCTCGGCAGTCATCTGCCTGTTGCTGTGCGGATGCCAGTCGATGCAACCGAAGTGGGATGAATCGTGGTTCGGCGAAACGCCTCCACTCGCGGTGCCCGATCGAATTCTGGCAATCTGGACCGACACCGTGTTACACCAAGCCGGCAGCCCGGGAGTTCGCGGATTTGGAGGCAGGCTCTATTTCTACAAGGACGGTGGAAACGACACGGTAGAAGTCGACGGTAGTGTTACCGTCTATGTGTTCGATAGTAAAACGAGAGATCCCATTCACGCTGCTCCCCTGAAGAAATATGTCGTAACTTCCGATCAACTCGCATCGCATCACAGTAAGACGAGCCTGGGGCACTCCTACAGCATCTGGGTTCCTTGGGATCGTGTCGGGGGACCAAACCGCACGCTGAGCCTCGTCGTACGCTTCGACGGACGTGAAGGGGGAACAGTCTTAGGTCAGCCGTTAACGAAGCAGTTGCCTGGAGTCCGGAGCAAGGATTCCGCACCCTCTCCGATCCGCAAGGTTTCGCACGAATCGGCGGTCGAAGTTGATACCGAATCGGAAGACACCAAGTCGAGCATCAACTCGCTAACGATCACACTGCCACCCAACCTCCAGCGCCGCTTGATAGGTGTTGTGCCCCAATCTCAATCACCTCAGCCGGCGCGTGAAACCGCTGTTAGTCGGCCGAAGCAGGCAGCGGAAGAATCTGTACCTCCGACTAAATCCGTGCTTCCGATTACGAGTCTTCCGAATCACTCACAGGTGGTGGAGGGCCAGGCAACTTCATCAGCTTCACCACCTTCAACACGTTCTGCACCTTCGAGATTTCCGGCTCGAAGAGAGCCACGAGTTCAGCCAGGTCGCGTTCCCTTGCGGAGGTTACCTCACCCCGCAGGATGGCCGTCCGCCCTTCCACTGACACCACGATCCGGCTTCGCTCCGAGAAACGACTCGACAACGACATCACATCCGTCAAGCGATTCTCCACGTCCGTGAGTGGTGGTTTGGAAGGTGCGAAGTCAAGTCTTAGCTTGGGATGATACATCTCATTCGTATCTGGAAGCGCCAGCGGTCGATTGATTTGAGAAGTGCGGTCAACTCGCTCGCGCAACCCTGCTATGGATGACATCACCCTTCCTGTCACTCTCGCTTGTTCGCTGCCTACGAATCCTTGCTGCTCGCGTTGATCCGAGCCGACGAAATCTGCTCTTCCGCGGTTTCTTCTCAAAAACCGCTCGCTGCCCTGCAAGTCACCGGCCCCCGAGAACCTCGCTGGCCCGACACGTCTTTGCAGCGGTTGGCCGAAACTTCGTGAACCGAACAGCTGCGCCTCAGCCGCGGCATCGCTCATGAGAATGACAGCAAACAGTATCAACAGGTAAGCACCCTTTAGCACGAATAACCTCCCCGAAATTGTTCGACTCTCGTGAAGCTAGCTAGTCAGTGTTATTCTAACACAGGACGCGTGACCAATGGCAGAAGCCTCCCAGAATCCACCAAATCACAACTGAGTCGAATATAGCTCCCATCCCAAGTCCGCCGGAATTGAAGTTCGTCGTACAGCGGACTACACTACTTCTTCCGTCGATTGGACTTGAACAAACTAGTGCTCTGTCAAGACTAAGAATTAGGATTGTCGAGCCTGATTGTTGTGGTTCGCTCCGCGACCCAAACGTATTGATCACAGCGATCAACGACTATCTCGCCAGACGACCATCCTTCAACCCTAGAATCAAGAATTGACACAGCACTAGCCGCGTCCGAAACAAAGTCGAGAACGATAAAGGGTTCACGTCATGCGAATATGTCTACTCTTGGCTTTGAGCAGTTTCGTCCTGGCAGTAGGTACCGTAGGTACAACGAACGGCCAGACGAAAGTGGTTCGTTTCGATCGCGACATTCGTCCGATCCTCTCCAACAACTGCTTCCCATGTCACGGCCCAGACGATCGCACGCGGGAAGGCGAACTGCGACTGGACTTGAAAGAGCACGCATTGGCGGATCGCGACGGTGAGCCTGCGTTGAAGGCAGGCGACTTGGAGGCCAGCGTCTCCTGGCTTCGAATCGTTAGTGATGATCCGGACGAATTGATGCCGCCACCGGATTCGAACAAGAAACTAACGCCCGTACAGATCGATCTGATCAAACGATGGATCGAACAGGGAGTGGAATGGTCGGACCACTGGGCGTTCGAGCCGCCACGCAAACCGGAACTTCCCAAAGTTTCCAACACCAAGTGGCTGCGAAATCCGATTGATCACTTCGTGCTGGCCCGACTGGACAGCGAGGGATTAAGCCCGTCGGCGGAAGCCGACTGCCGGACGCTGATCCGCCGCCTGAGCTTTGATCTGACCGGTCTGCCACCCAGCCCTGAACAGGTCGAGGCGTTCGTCGATGACCCGTCGGACACAGCTTACGAACGCCTGGTCGACAGGCTGCTGGCCTCGCGCCATTACGGCGAACGAATGGCGCTGATGTGGTTGGATGCCGCTCGGTACGGTGACACGAGCGTGTTCCACGCCGACGGACCACGCGACATGTGGGCATGGCGGGATCAAGTCGTACGAGCATACAACCAGAACATGCCCTTCGATCAGTTCACCACCGAGCAACTTGCCGGCGATCTGCTCCCAGACTCGACCATCGAGCAGCAAGTCGCTTCTGGATTCAACCGAAACACCGGCACGACTGATGAAGGTGGCGTCATTCCGGAGGAATATCGCGTCGAGTACGCTGTCGACCGTGTGAAGACGACGTCGACCGTGTGGATGGGGATCTCGATGGAGTGCGGTCAGTGTCACGAACACAAGTTCGATCCGATTTCGCAGACCGAGTATTACCGGTTCTATGCATTCTTCAATGTCAGCGCTGACGGAGGCATGCAGACGCGCAACGGGAACGCCAAACCGCTGGTCGAGGTTCCGGACCCCGAGCGACAGAAGAAGCTGCCTGGAGTGCTGGCCGCTGTTTCCGCACATGAAAAGGTGATGGCTGCTCATCGCGACAGTATCGGGCCGTTTGTCACTGCGTGGGTCGCGAAGCTGGAGGCGGAAGTGAAAGCGGCCGGCGACGTGGCACTGGCTCCGACCGATGCCATAGCCCACTACACGCTGGACGAGGGCCAAGGCAATACGATCGCCGACGTCGTCGATTCCAAACGCAAAGGGCAGGTCAAAGGCACATCGGAATGGGTAGAGGCTCGATTCGGTCAGGGGCTCAAACTGAATGGCAAGACGCTCGTGGATCTCGGCGATGTGGGCAATTTCGAGCGCACCGATAAGTTCTCGTACGGCGGTTGGCTGTATGCCACACCGAATACGACTGGTGCGTTGGTCGCTCGCATGGACAGTGCCAACGCCCATCGCGGCTACGACATCCTGGTCCAGAACAATATGGTCACAGCCCATATCATTCATCAGTGGCCAGGGAACGCGATCAAGGTCAAGACCAAGAAGAAGCTGAAGCCGGAAGAGTGGCACCACGTACTGGTAACCTACGATGGGTCTTCGAAAGCCTCGGGCGTAAAGGTCTACGTTGATGGCGAGTCGTGGGAATGGGACATTGAACAGGATGGTCTGAGCGAGACGATTCGCACACCTAAATCGCTACTGATTGGCAGCCGCCACGGCGGAGGCAATCTGACAGCGACAGTTGATGACGTGCGCATCTTCTCGCGCGAACTGAGCGGCACCGAGGTGCAGGCATTGGCGGGATCGAACCCGCTGCTCCCAATCCTGGCGACGCCGGCCGACCAGCGGTCCGAAGAGCAAATCAAAACTCTCCATGCACACTACCTCAACAATGAAGATGCCAAGCAGAAGGATTTGGTCAAGGAACAAGAGAGACTCAAGGCTGAGGAAGCAGAACTGCGCAAGCCGCTGACAACGGTGATGGTCATGCGTGACACGAAACGAGACACATTCCTGCTGTCTCGCGGCGCATATAACTCGCCAACCGAACAGAAAGTCCAGCCAGGCACACCGGACATGCTGCCTCCCATGCCGAAAGGCGCACCGCGAAACCGACTGGGACTGGCGCGGTGGTTGTTCCAGCCGGATCATCCGTTGACCGCGCGGGTGGCTGTCAACCGCTATTGGCTGATGCTGTTCGGCATGGGCATTGTTGCCACGCCCGAAGACTTCGGATCACAGGGCAAGTTCCCAAGCCACCCACAACTGCTTGATTGGCTCGCCGTCGATTTTCGCGAAAGCAACTGGGACGTCAAACGCATGGTCAAACAGATCGTCATGTCCGCCACGTATCGCCAAGGTACCAAAGTTAACGCGGAGTTGATCGAGCGAGATCGAGGCAACCTGTTGCTAGCCCGCGGCCCGCGGTTCCGCCTGCAGGGTGAGTTCATCCGCGACAATGCGTTGGCGATCAGTGGACTGCTCAACGCAAAGATGGGTGGTCCAGGTGTCAAGCCGTATCAGCCGCCCGGTTTGTGGGCCGAAGTCGGACTGGGCGGGAATCCCAAGTTCGTGCAGGACCATGGCGACAACCTCTATCGTCGCAGCCTGTACACCTACTGGAAACGGTCAGCCCCGCCGCCGAGTATGCAGATCTTCGACGCGCCGACACGTGAAAAATGCGCTATCTGGCGAGCACGCACCAATACACCGTTGCAGGCGCTCGTTACGCTCAACGACGTGCAATTTGTCGAAGCTGCTCGCAGCCTCGCCCAACGGATGATCATCGAGGGGGGCGCGACCCCCGAGTCACGTGTCGACTTCGCATTCCTGCTTGCCACTTCCCGCCGCCCCAGCGAGTTGGAACGTACGGCGCTCTTGGATGTCCAACAGACGGCCCAGGAACGATATCAAGATGATGCCGAGGCTGCCAAACAGCTGCTCAGCTTCGGCGAGTCGAAGCGGGACGAATCCCTTGACGCCGCCGTACACGCGGCCTGGACCGTCGCTGCCAGCATGATTTTAAACCTCGACGAAACTCTCACTCGGGAATGATCGCTATGGACCCCATGGACGAACTTCGCTTGCACATGAATCGCCGCCAGTGGCTGTCACAAGCGGGAGGGGGTCTCGGCGGCGCGTCACTCGCTACGCTGATGGGGCATGGCGCTCCGGCAATGGGGGCTGACTCGACGCCGTCATTCACCGGCGGCCTCCCCGGCCTGCCGAACTTCAGGCCAAAGGCCAAACGAGTCATCTATCTCTTCATGGCAGGCGGTCCCAGCCATATTGACACCTTCGACTACAAGCCAGACCTGCAAAAGGTTCATGGCATCGAACTGCCCGATTCGATTCGCCAGGGCCAGCGATTGACCGGCATGACCAGTGGCCAGAAGAAGTTTCTCTGCGTCGCCCCAATGTTCAAGTTCAAACGCTACGGCGAACGTGGCACATGGGTCAACAGCGAGGTCTTCCCGCACATCGCATCGATCGTCGATGACATCGCCATCATCAAGTCGATGAACACCGAAGCGATAAACCATGATCCGGCGATCACCTACATCAACACGGGCACGCAGCAGTTAGGGCGCCCCAGTTTTGGTTCGTGGCTCAGCTACGGACTGGGAAGCCCGAACCAGGACCTGCCGGCCTATGTCGTCATGATCTCTGTCGGTGCCAGGCCAGGTCAGGCCTTATACTCTCGCCTTTGGGGAAGTGGTTTTCTCCCGTCCCGACACCAGGGCGTTCAGTTCCGCAGCGGTGCCGACCCGGTGCTCTACCTCTCCGATCCGCCTGGCCTGGACCGTGAACTACGACGCAAAATGCTCGACGGGCTGGCGAAGATCAACGAAGAGAGATTCGCCCAGGTCGGCGACCCAGAGATCGAAGCCCGTGTCGCCCAGTACGAAATGGCTTTTCGTATGCAGACATCGGTACCCGATTTAATGAATCTCGACAGCGAGCCAGAGACGACGTTCGATCTGTACGGTCCCGAGTCGCGTAAGAAAGGGAGCTTCGCTTCCAACTGCGTCCTGGCCCGACGCATGGCCGAGCGCGGTGTGCCGTTCATCCAACTGTTCCATCGTGGCTGGGACCAGCACGGCAACTTGCCGAAGGATCTCCGCCGTAATGGGCAGACTGTCGATCAAGCGACGGCCGGGCTGATCAAGGACCTGAAGCGGCGAGGTATGTTCGAGGACACGGTCATTATCTTCGGCGGTGAATTTGGACGCACGATCTACAGCCAAGGTACGCTCTCCAAGGACAACCATGGCCGCGACCACCATGGCCGCTGTTTCACCACTTTGGTCGCTGGTGGCGGCATGAAGGGTGGTATCGACTACGGAGCAACGGACGAGTTCTGCTACAACATTACCCAGGATCCAGTACACATCAGCGACCTGAACGCCACAGTCCTACATTGCCTGGGCATCGACCACAAACGGTTCACGATCAAGTATCAGGGCCTCGATTGGCGGTTGAGTGGCGTCACCGGTGCTGACGTCGTAAGTGGATTGCTCGCTTGACTGAAATACCGCGTTGGTATTCGAATGACCAGCTGGTTGATACCGCGCTGTAGCATGAAGTCGGCGGACGAAGCATCTGATGTGATTGTATTGTGCCGAGCAGGTCTATGTCTTCAGCAGGCGCGCAGGAAACATTATCGACGTGTCAGTAATTCGTCCAGAGAAAATCTCTCGAAGACGAGTTGAGATTGACTTCCTTCGTAGACCAAGGCGATGTGCCCTTCGTCGACGCGGCTGAGGCTAGGATAGCCGGCACCCCGGCCTTCGTCGAGGAGGAGATGGTGTTCTTTAGGCCACGTGAGGCCGTCGTCGAAGCTGATTTGGATTGTGTGATGATCGCGGCCCGCCTGGGTATGCGGGTTGGCAAACACGAGGATGTGGTTCTTTTCCCCGTTCTTCTTGTAGTCGAACCGGTACGTGCTGCCGTTGCAGTTCGGTTCGATCAGGGTGTTCCGGTTTGTTGCGTGCGGTCTCCAGCTGTTTCCCAGATCGGATGTGACTGCGACCGTGCGATACTTCGTCGGCCGTTCGGTACGACAGTTGAGCATGATCGAACCATTTCCGAGCAGTACAGCTTGGCATTCCGTATTTCCGAAGGAGGCGGAGTTGCTGAGCGTCCACGTCTTTCCGTGGTCGCGACTGATGGTGAGGTTCGAGAAATGTCTGTCCTGTTCATCGCGTCCCTGGGTGGGCATGACGAGCGTTCCGTCGGGCAGCGAAATGCCCTGTTGTGGTGACGGAGCAAAGAGAATCCACTCTTCCTTCTTCAGCTTTCGAGTCAGATTTTCCGGCTCTGACCAGGTTCGACCATCGTCTTTCGAGCGAACCATCAGAAACTGAGCTGTCTTGCCAATATCGAAGCCTGGTTCGGAGCCACCTTTGTTCCATTGATGCGTGCCGGGGCGGCCCCACGTCCAGACGGCTGTGACGAAGATCTCTCCCGTCGCCGGGTCCACGAGAATCCCTGGATCACTGCAGCCATTCTGCTCCTGCGGCAGCTTGCCGTACTCGTGCATGTCCATGATGACGCGCTGGGGTTCCCACGTCTGACCTCCGTCAGTGCTCCTCAGCAGTCCGATGTCGATATCCTCTTGCAGATCGCGACCCGCCCGCCGCCGCATGTCGTAAACACAGAGCAGAGTCCCATTCGGTGTTGTAGCCAGTGCTGGTATTCGATATGTGTGCACCCCGTCGTCGAAATGCCGACGGAGTGCGAAGCCAATTCGCTTGCGGATGTTCAGTGTTTCAGCTTGTGGAGTAACGGTATCGTCAGACGTTTCAACTTTCGTGCACGTGGCGTCGACCTTGTGGTTCAGCCTTGCTGTCGAGCTGAGTTGACATGAGAGCCACAGAACATTGACGCCGCGGCGAAGCCTCACGTTGCCGCGAAAGACAACCTCGCTGGCCGGCTTGGCACGGTCGCCGAACGTTTCCTGTGTTGAGTAATTCTGTTTGTCGCCAGACGAAAAGACCTGCAGACTCTCAATATCGTCCAAGTCGTCTGTGCCCTGCAGGGAGAACGTCAGCGAATAGAGGAAGACGTCTTTCTGCTCGGTTTCGATTGTCAGTTCCAATAGCGGGTTGCGATCGTTGCGAATCAGCACGGGATGGACACGCTGTCGGACAACGGCTGTAATCTCAACCGGCTTCTCTCCGGCAGAGACAGACGGAAGAGTTGGAAGAAGTGCGATGACGGCGAGAACAGAATGTGGTCGGAAGATCATGCTGCAGACTCTAATTGAAGGCGAGTGACAATTGAGGATAGTCCAACTAGCTTTATTGACCGAACTGCCTGGCACGATCGAAATCGGCGCTGGCACGCTCGTCGTCGTTCTTGGCGGCGTAGGCCAGGCCGCGGCTGTAATGCACGGAGGGATTGTCTGGCTGCAGACGAAGCAATGCTGTGAAGTCGTCGATCGCCGCGTCGAAGTTGTGCAATTGATGATGGCTCTCGCCGCGATGATAATAAGCCAACGTAAACTGCGGATCGTGGCTTAGCGCCTCGGAGTAATCGGCAACGGCCTGGTCAAAGTCGCCTCGAGCGCGGTGAATGTCACCCCGCACGTAATACGCGTCGGGAAAGTTCGATTGCAGGCGAATGGCCTGGGTTAAGTCGTGTAGGCCGTGGTCGTAGTCGCCCTGGGCAACATAGACAAATCCCCGATGATAGTAGGCCGATGCATAGTCCGGCTGCTGCACTAGAGCTTGATCGAGGTCAGCGATCGCCGGGTCAAATTCACCCTTGGCCAGATACGCGACACCGCGGTTCTGATACGCGTTGGCCAACTCTGGATTCAGCCGCAGGCACTGGTCGAAGTCGACAATCGCGTCATTGTAGTGTCCTTGCGATGCCGCTGCGAAACCGCGATTGTGCCAAGCCAATGCCATACGGTCGTCCAGACTCAGGGCCTGGTTGAACTCTTCGACGGCCTGTGCGTACTCTTCCTTGGCGAGAAACACGTACCCCCGGTTGTTGTAAGCGCTGGCAGACCTCGGGTTGAGCTTCAGCGTCATATTGAAATCGTTGATCGCCTGCTCGTACTCGTGCAGCGAGAAGTACGCGTAACCCCGGTTATTGAAGGCGCGAGCTGACTTGGGATCAAGCTGGATGGCCTGGTCGAATTCGGAAATGGCTTCTTCGTATTGTCCCTGACTCGACAGCTGTACACCGTACCGGATGTGGTGCGATGCGTTTTGTGGCTCGCGCGATTCCTCATGTTCATTGCCCGCCGAATCGCTTGGAGGTCCGGGCGTGCCCAAACCTGCCAATTCAGCCATCACCGAATCAATCGAACCTCGATCGAACTTTTTTTGCCTGTCGGCCATGTTGCAAACCGTTCTACATCGGGCAGCTCGCAGAATGGCCAATGGGGTCTGTTGGGCGACGAGCGGATGGAAACTTACCTGTAGGATGGTAAGCCGAATTCTTCCGCTCGCCTTGCGGCGACGACAACATTAGCGTGCTGCGCGTAATTCCATGTCGGTTATAACACGAATCCACGTGGAATGTGCGTCGCGGCCAGCTGTCCGATGGCCCAGAAAACAAGCCCAGCTGCTTCGAGAGGCCGTTCACTTCTTGCCATCGGGGTCGCTAGAACCGATGATCAAGGAAACGGATCACGGATTTTATCGGCAACGAACCTGCAATCGCGGCGGCAACAGTCGATTGCGGAAGCACCCAAGGGAGCGAGAATATGTTGACACGAACGAGTGTGTCGTTGGCAGTCGTACTTTATACAGGCGTCTGGGTCAGTTTGGCCGCGGGCAAGAGTCCGGACGGGAGCAAGATCGAAGTCGTCGAATCCGCGGGCGTGCCAACCAAAAGTGCCTTGAAGACCGATCCGGAAGGGTGGGTCGATATTATGCCGCAGGGCGATCTGGATGGCTGGTCGCGCGTGCCGGTGCCGCCCAAGGCCAAGCTAGGTCGCGCCCAATGGCACGTGGACGCGGATCGCAAGCTGCTCATTTGCGATGGCGACGGCGGGCACGACATGCTGCTGTTGAAAGAAGCATTCGGTGACGTCATTTTCCATTTCGAGTTTCGCTACACCAGAATCGAGGGCCGGAAGGGTTACAACAGCGGAGCCTACGTCCGCAACTCTCCGGATGGCGCCATCTGGCATCAGGCGCAGTTCGGCGACGCTCAGGATGGCTTCCTCTTTGGCGTGACGCCGACTTCCGAAGGTAAACCCAAATTCTTCAGCCTGAGGAAAGAGGTCAAGGACGGGCGCGTTAAACCCGCCGGCCAGTGGAACACGATGGAAGTGACCGCCCAAAGAAAAGCGCTCACTCTCTGGGTCAACGGTGCAGTGACGTGCCGATTCAACAACTGTGGACAGCCCAAAGGTCAGGTTGGACTTGAAGGTGAAGGTTACCGAGTGGAGTTCCGCAATCTGAAAGTGAAGAAACTGGCCGCAGCATCCAAAGACTAGCGTGGCTGTGCCTCGGGCCGACGCGAGCTATCGCTCGGTTGCGGCGACCCGTTCCCCGACCAACCTACGGTCCGTGCCCGTCGCCGAAAACTTGACTCATTTGTACAGAATAACCGGTCAGTGCCCTTCGCAGCCGCCGCGATCTCCAGCACGGCGTCGTACATCGCGGTGCCCTTGTGTTGCGAATCGCGAAGAAGCATGCCGGACGAGGCGACCGCCGCGGTTTGGGCCAGCGAACACTGCTCGAACCCGCCACGGAACTGGATCGATAGACACCATGGTCGGTCTTTCACTAATTACAGCCTTATTGATCTCGAGTGGCGTCGGCCAGCCGTCGCCGCAATCGACCAACGTC
Source organism: Planctomycetaceae bacterium (assembly GCA_002685655.1). The sequence goes on along the minus strand of NYXM01000163.1, from coordinate 2,788 downwards.
CGCGTGGCGATTGTCGCATACGAAGACTTCCACGGTGAGTTCAAGCACTTTGAGCATCTGTTTGTCGAACTGTCCCAACACGATCCAGCGCTGCGTTTTCAACTGGCCGTTGGCTCGTATGGCGAAGTGTTGCACTGGATCGATCGACAACTCGTCGATGTTGCGGTTCTAACACCCGGCGCGTTTGCGAGCCTGTTGCCATCGGATGGCCGGCAAGAGCCAAGGGGTTGCAGATATCTCGCTACCGTCCAGCTTCCTCCCGCCAAGTCCAAATGGGCCGCTGGCCAGCGCCGGACGGAGGGCTTTCACGACAGTTATCGATCGGTCTGCCTGGTCTCGGATTCGTCGGCACTGCGAACCTTCGACGATCTGCGCAGAGCCTTCCTCGCAGACCGAGTGGAGTTTCTGTTTGTGCATCCGCTGTCGGTTTCCGGTCGGGCCGTTCCGCGAGAAGCGCTTCGACAAGCAGGGATTGAACCGACGCAAGAGCAGGTTCACTTCACTTACTCGCATAGTCAATCGATTCGAATGCTGAACGATGTATTCTCGAATAAAGAACGTGTCGCTCTTGTTTGGGATGACGCCGCCGGCAACGATCTCGAATTGGAGAAGGACGTCCGACAGCTGCCGTTTCCTGGGTTGGAAAAACTGGAGATCCCGCACGACGTTATCGTCGCGCGGCCCGATTTCCAGTATGGGAGCCGTCTGCGGAACCTTTTGCTCGAGTCCTTCCACACCGAAGAACGTTATCGATTCACACGGATCGATGATTGGAAGGCGCGATATGGTTTGGTTCGCGACTGGTTGGACGCGGCCGGCGCTGCCTCGTCACTGGAAGATGGAGAGAAGGCATCGCTCGACGAAATCGGCCAATCGCTGCTGCTTTATTCAGGATCGCAGCCGCGTCCACCGCGATTGGCGTTGGTGCTATCCGGTGGCGGCGCGAAATGCTCATACCAGGTCGGCGCCGTGACTGCACTCGAGGAGAAGCTGGCAGAACTTCGTCGCGACAATCCCGAACACAAACTCGACATAGGACTGGTCGTTGGAACATCTGGCGGTGCGATTAACTCATTGCCCGTTGCCATGGGGATTTCGCGCACGGAGGTAGGGCAGCAAGCGCTTCGCGACACCTGGCGGCAACTCGATCAACGCGATGTCGTTCGGCCTTCGCTGATGATTCGCGCCAACATGGGGCTTTGGTTTGCTCTGCTGCAGACAGCGTTTGTCATCTGGTTCGTGCGGCGGTTCGTGCCACAACCCGAACGCCGCGCCCGGAAATTCGCAATTGCCTACACTTCCCTAGCTGGCGCTGAGATCCTGATCGGTTACTTACCGGGATCGCCGTGGAGGTGGCTCGGCACCAACCACGTCTGGCATCATGCCTGGTTGTGGCTGAACTTCGGTGTGCGTGCCTCAGCTTGGAGTCTGTTCGCGATCGGAATCGGCGCACTGGTTTTGGAGACTCTCAGAGCTCGGAGAGGACGTCACATCAATATCCCCGAGTGGTTGACGAAGACGGCGCTGGCCGTTGGGTTGTTGGGCCTACCACTGTTGCAGCTCGCCACCATACTCACCTACGAAGAGACGCTTTCGGGCGGGCAAGGTATGCAGCGCGCTCTGGCAGACAAGTTTCCACGTCTCATCGATCGGCACCTCGCCCACGGGAAGCTGCCACCGTTAGAACTTAACAACACAGCTGACTCAGGCGAGCGGCTGCAAATCGTCAGTCGTCAGGTGATCCAGCGTCATTTACTGAAGCGGGATCTCGTAATCACGGGCTCCTGCCTGGAGCAAACGAGCCAGGAACTGCCAAGCGATCTGTATTTCTACGCATCGGCCGATCCCTCGACGACGCCGCCACCGTTTGGCGAAAGAGGCTTGTCACTGCTCGAACGGCCGCACATTCTGTTGGACGTCGTCATGGGATCCGGCTCGATCTTTCCTGTTTTTCCGGCGCGGAAGATCGATGGTATTCCACGGGATGGAGAACAGATCGAACTTGTCGACGGTGGCTTCGCGCACAACAGCCCGGTCGAAGCGGCGGTCTTGTGGGGAGCAACACATATCGTGCTGATCGAAGCAACACCCCACAAACGGAGCGAGCGAGGCAACTTCTTGAAGAACGCGACTTCGTCATTCCGTCATCTGCATCGTCAGGCACAGTTGTTGGACGCTCGGTCGCGTGGAAAGGTGGTCGTCTTCAGCCTCTCACCGGAGCCGCCGCATATGTGCGTGCTCGATTTCGCGGACAATCTAATCGCAGCCAGCAGCCAGCATCCAGCGCGGTTACCGAGATGCCAGCAGGGAAGCCGCTTCAAGCGATTTGCGATTCCGCAAAGAGTTGGGCGAGCCAATCTTCGTAGACGTCAGGCCCGCGGTCCATCAAGCGAACTGACCGCATGATTGCTCGTTACCTTGGACTGACCTTCGCGTATTCTTCAGCCAAGCCCACGAGCCGTCCGCGCAACCTGGCGAGCTGCTGGCGAAGCTGCTTCAACTGCCGGCGTCCAACGATGACACGCGCCTCCTGGTACAGCAGCAACACGGTCCGGCCAGCTCGACGCCAGTAGTGCAGTGCGATCAAACCGGCAAACGGTGCCGAGATCGACCATGCCCACGCGACGCGCGCATCGTAGAAAATCAGCATCACGAAGACTGCGGCATACCAGACCAGGTAGAAGGGTACCCCTAGGCTGCGCCAAAGTTAGTATTGCTTGAGCTGGGCGATCGTTCGGGTTTTGTTTACGCTTTTCTATTCCGACAGGGCGATGCGACGCTGAGATTG
>NYXM01000162.1 GCA_002685655.1 Planctomycetaceae bacterium | reverse complement strand
TTCGGGCTCTCAGCTGGCGTGCGAAATTCCGCACACTGCTTCCGAACTGCACACGTCGCAATAAAGTCATCAAGCAGATGATCGAATTCGCCGCCCGTGGGGCTTGACCTGCCTTGATCTGCTGAAAAGTTTGTCCTGGGTGCTGACCCGCGGTATAATTCCCTACGAAAACGCGTAGGGCACCGCCATCGGAGCATTCATACATATTCGAGTTTCGTAGTTCTTGAGGCACTGACCTTGCGGGTAATTCCTCGCCAACCACCGTCCGACAGTGCCTCAAAAAGTGCGAAACTCGAACTAAGAGATAATAGGGTCAATATATCCAATTTTCAACGCCACCCCTCCTCGTCACCGGCCGTCACGGAGAACTAGCCCTCCTCGGCTCAAAGTAACGCACGCGCGTCTTCTTGTACTGCTTGGTGCTGTAGAGCACGCGATGTTCGGTCACACCCAACGGCGCCAACTCCGCCGCGATGCGACCGACGATGGTGGCGCACGCCCCGCGCGACCGGGCGTGCACCATCGTGTAGAGGTTGTAGGGCCAGTCGGCGTGTGCGGGGCGCTGGTAGGCGTGGGTGACCTGCTCGAACGTCGCGGCGATGTTCCCGGCCGCACGACGGCGGCGTCCGGCACGCGCCACACGACCATGCCGATGGCCACGAAGCCGGCCGACTCGTGCCGGAGGATGGCCGCGAATCGGCGCATAACGCCGGCGGCCTGGAGAACAAAAGGTGCGAACCTTGCTGCTGGACTTCATGCTGAACTCGCCCTTCAGTAGAGATTGGTTCGTGTCCGCGCCCGAGCCGAATCATCTGGGCCTCTTCCTTCTGGGTACTGTTGCTCCTGATGCGCCGCGCTCGCGACGGTCAATCCGGCGCCACGCGCCCCTGGAGCCGGGACAACATCGATCATCGGACGTCTTTCCAATGAACGGAGCAGACTGATGGCAAAGCTTGTCTCGGACGCACAAGCCAAGGGTCGGGTCAAAGAAATCTTCGACGACATCGGACGCACCTTTGGTGTGGTGCCGAATTTTTTTCGAGCACTGGCGGCATCGGATCTCGACTCGCTTGCCGTGAATTGGAGTCGATGGCAGGCGGTCATGGGCCAACCCGGACCACTTGACCGCAAGACGAAAGAGTTGCTCGCCGTAGCGGTCTCGTCGGCGAACAACTCGAAGTACTGCACGTCCGCTCACGAGGCGATGGCCCGAATGGTCGGCGCCACCGATGAGCAGCTTGCTGAAACACACCGGGTGATAGAGCTTTTTGTAGCCTTTAACAGAATCGCTGACGAGCTGGAAGTGCCGTGTGACTCCTTCTTAGACCCTGCTTCTGGTGGTTGACATGGGCGAGCTAACCACCTCGACGACGATGCACCGGTTGGGGCTTGATTGCCCAAGCCGTGCAGCGTTCATTCCGGCGGAGCTACGGTCACGCCGGACGGCGCCGGATCGTCCGGCCAGTTAGAACCTAGCCGGCTTGTGGTCCGGGATGCGCAAGCTGCCTTGCTTCCATTGGATGAAGGTAACGGCGCCGGTGGTTTTCCTCCGCACCCGTGGCACATCAGTTCGCCCAGGCCGTGCAGTGCTCTCAAGACAGAGTCGAAGCGCCGCCACCACCCCACCGCACAGACGTGTCCCGCGCACATTGGCCTGAAATTCCGATAGCAACGGATGTCCCGCGCCAGCTACGCGGCGCCGAACAGTGCAGCTTGGATCCCTCGTCCCATACGCATCGTCCATTGGTCCTTTCATCACGCTCTGTACAGCACTCGTTCTAACTGGAGCAACCAAAGGAGAAACGAAATTATTTCCTGCCTGCCAGCCGCCGGGTCAAGCCAAGTGAGATTCTTCAGAGGCCTGCGCACCGGTGCACTTGGCCGCCGTAGCCGCGAGGAACCGCCCAGCCGACGGATCGCGCCGTCGTCAACAGCGAAGCCCCGTGCCCCCTCTCCTCGCGCCCCGTCGCTGCCCCAGACCAAGCCAGAGCAATGGTACTATCACGGACGATACTGGCTCCGGCACGGCCTTGATGTTGTCGTACCCCACGGTGGTGTCAACCGCGTCGGCCATTCGCCAAGCGGGTCCCGCGGCGGCCGCCATGATCCGCAGTTGGCCGACATTGGCAAGCACCTGATCCAGGTTCAAGGCTGGAAGGGCGACGGGGGCAAGCCATTCAAACCAAAGATGGCCACGTGCCAGGCGCCGTCGGGCGGCCCTTCTGCCGTTTCTTGGATTGCAGGTCGCTGAGCTTGACGTTGTAAGCCTTGCTCGACGCGTAGGCATTGGTCGTCCCGGCCGTGCCTGGCAAGTTCGACACTGCCATCCGCATCGACAGGGGCGTGCTGCCAAAGTTGGCCATCTGGAGGCGAATCCCGGCCACGCCCGTGTAGCTGCCTGTCCAGCGCGGGTCGTCGTTGAACAAGATCTGTCTGCTGCCGGCATTGAAGCCGCCCGCAGACACTTGGTGGCCAGCACGATCCTGTCCCTTCGCCCGCCCTGAGCGAAACAACGTCCGAGGATCTGCTCGGTCACGCCCCCCGTCAATCCTGGCGGGGCAAGCCTCACCAGATTCGCGGCCCCGCCGGCACAGCAGTCAATCAACGGCCACCAATTCGTCCGGCTTGGCTGCCGGTTCGACCTCCACGTGAACAGGCGTGCTGTGGCGGCTCAAGTCACAGCCGGGCGCCGTTTCAGAATCGTCTCGCCTGGTGGGCTCGACGAACTTTGCTGTCGTTTCGTAGTAGGTTGGCGGTTCGCGTGTCCCGCCGGCGGCAAGGCGTTTTTCTTCGCGACGGATTCTTCTTAGGAGCCACCAGCCACCGAGCAGCGATACCAGGCGCGACGTGAATCCGAACTGGCGATGCAGGTCGCGCAGGACCGTGGCCATCTTGGCGCACAAGGCTGGTTGCTTGCGGTAGTAGAACTTCGCCGCTCCCAAGGCCGCGGAAAACGTCGTGCTCAGACTCCGCGCCTCCCAGGCGAAGCGGCGGCGGATGCGGGCGTTGGGATGATTCTTGTACCGCTTCCAACCAACCAGTGTCGTGCGGATCACGCGCACCACGCTCGGGCCATTGACCTCAAAGTCGCGGACAAACGCCCGTTTGATGAACTCGGCTTCCTGGCCGTTTTTGATGTGGGGATGACGATAGTTGAAGATGTATTGCCCGTGGATGTCACATTCGGCGTATGTGCCGGGGAACTTCATGAGACCCTTGACGTCAAGTTCACGGTGGAGCGGGGTGCCGGGAATCGGCGTGTAAAGCATGAACTGATGGAAGTCGGTGTCGAATTGGACGGCATACTCGATCACTTCATCGATGTTCTCGGGGCGGTGATTCTCCAACCCGATGATGGAAGATCCCAGCACGCGGATACCGTGCGCCTGTAGCTGGCGGACCAACGCTTGGGCGTCAACGCCATGCAGCTTTGAATATTGACTGTTTTGTCCTTCCACTCCCATCCAGACCCAGGAGATTCCCATTGCAACGAGTTGCTCGATCCTGTAGGTGCGAACCACGTTGGCGGAGCTGAAGACGTAGAGCGCCCAGGCCTTGTCGTTTTCTTCCATGAGCTCCAGCAGACGAAGGGCCCGCTTGCGATGCAACAGGAAGTTCTCGTCCATCATGAAGAAGGACTGGACCTGCATCGTTTCTTCAAGCTGGCACATGATGTCAAACAGCTCGTCACCCGTCTGATAGAAGTTGATGAACTTGCCCTTACCTCCGAACATCGCCGACGTAGCGCAGAAGTTGCACCCGATCGGGCAGCCGACGGAGGGGATGACGGTGGCCGCCACGTCGCCGGGCTTATCGTTCAGGGTCACTCCCATATTGCGGGTGCCGATGCCCGAGGGGATGACGGGATGGCGATACGGACGATCGGCCTCCTCGCCGAGGAATGCGCGGAACCAGCGGACGCCTTCACCGCGAACGATGTGGTCCGCATCGATCCGCCGATCCAGACCGGGAAAATTGGCGATGTGTCCGCCGACGACAATCGTGGCGCTGGGCAGATGCCGACGCACCAACCGGCACATCGTCTGAACCTTGAGGATGTTCGGGATAATGCTGGAAATTCCCACGACATCGTAATCGTGGTCACGGATCTCTTCGATGAACCGGTCCCGCGTGGGGAAATCCAGAAGTGTGGCGGGCGCTTCGATGTTGGCCTGGATGAACATCAGCCCCCAACTGCGGTGGAACATCCGCAAGGAGAACGGCCCTTGAACCCGGGTGACCTGGTTGTGGTACAGCTCCATCGGGTTCATCTTGCGGGAACCGTATTCGTCGTCCTGACCGTAAGGGCCGAACACGCTCGTCAGAAGCATTTTGGCCTTTGATCCCAGCGGATGGGTTGCATGCGACTGGAGGTCGCCCTTCTGGATGCGCAGATGTTGCACCATCATAAGTGGTCCTGCCGTACGCGTAGTGTCAGAGGGTCCACACGCCACGATGCATGCTACGTTCCATTGGACTAGCTGTTGTCGTCACTAGGTACGTGCCATGTCACGAATTTGTAATAGTTGCATGCCTGGGCGCTTCCCGGACTTACGTAGCCCCGTTGGTTGACGTTTGGCGACCGGTACTGCCTCATACCATGCGCCAGCAGGCCACGCACGCTTGGCCCCCTTCGACACAAGGCACGCCTCTCCTGCCTCTGCGACCTCTACTGCAGCGACCGATCGCGCTGGCGGTCGTCGTGTTCATGCTGCTGGGCGTGTTGACCTTGGGCTGGGTGTTGTTGAACGTGTTCACGGAGCTCGTCAAGTCGGGTGCAGAGCACCTTGTCCGGGTCCGACCGAGGTGAGACGGCGACGGCCACACGGACGTCGGTGGTGTTTTTGCGTGCGATGCACAATCAAATACCAGCACGGTGTCACGCGGTTTCGGCCCCCGGCGCTGCTGAATCCCAGGGGCGAGGTTCATGCGCCGCTCGGCGCAGCGACTACCCGGTCGGCCCAGGTTCTGTTGGCGGCGTTCGGCCATCTCCCGTCCAATTGCGGAGACCTGATCCTCATCAAGCAATCGAGTAGCCGCAGGAAAGACTTCCGCGTCTTCGATGCGAATGTGCCGAGCGTAAGCAGCTCGCAATTCCGTCACTAATTGCAGGAGTTTGTCCGCCGCCGGTTCGGGCAAGCGCCCTTCGTTCAACCAGCGCTGCGCGAGAATGTCGATGCGGGCATGAGCGGTCTGGGCCTTAATGTGCTCGGACTCGAGGGCGGCGATCTTCATCAAGACAGTTTGAATCCCCGAATCCGACGATCGGCGCATGCGGGGAAACAAGGATTGTTCTTCATCTTCGGTGTGCCGGGGTGCCGCAGATCTGAAATAGTTCAACGCCGTTTGCAGGGAATCGCGATTCTCTCGATCTAGCGCTGCCCCCCTCAAGCGCTGCGCCACCGTCACGAGCACATCCATGAAGTGCTCAATGCGCCTGTGGCAATCCATCATCAACTCGATTGGATGGTCGAAATCCGCTTGCATTTTCATATCCCGTTTGGCGATCATTCGACTCAGAACGACGCGTGGCATGAACGGCAGAGGCCGCCCAGAGACCTCGTTGGTTGGTATCTCAGCGCGAGCGCGGGGTGCGTGTTCTCCGCCGAGGCGTGCGCCGCGCCCGTTTGGCCCGTGCAGCCGCGGGGTTTAGTCGGGTGCGTTCCTGAGTCCGCACGATCTCACGGAGTTCCGTGGCAGGGCGACCTGCGCGGATCAAGTCGGCAAGCGTTTTCATATACGGGTCCACATGTTCGAAGAATCGTTTGTAAGCCGGGCATAGGTAATGGAGCCTGGGTTCGCCGTCGGGCGTTCGCATGAAACGATCCTTGGGACACCCGCCATTGCAGGCAAAGCGCAAATTGCGCTGGCGGCAATAACGCGGCAGGGCGTCCGCCTTCTGCTGGCCGAACTGCCGCTGAAAGGGCCGGTTGGCCAGATCGCAGATGGGCCCGATGGGCTTGGTCATCACCTGGAAGCCGGTTGTGTCGTGGTCCACCATGTCGAGCTGACGCGGCGGGGCCGCAATGGCGAAGCAGAAGGAAACGTCAAAACATCACTGTACGGCGGCCAGCGCGGTGGCAAAAGACCGCAACTCCTCCGTGGGCTCCGGGCCGCGGTACGTCGCAAATGCCGGACACGCCACGAAGGAAGGTCTATCCAGAGACCGCCGAGCCATTCGCTGGCAAGCCCAATTCTTAACCACGCGCGACCGATGCCACCATCGGGGACAGCCTGATTCGCCCCTGGGGAGTTTTCCCAAGTAGAACTCGCCGAGCCCACGTCCGTGGGATGCTGCCCCGGGTCGTGACTGGCCGGCGTCGAGTCGGTGGTGCTTCCCGTTTTCTGTCCGACCACCTGACCCCGGTCCGCACCAGCGACCGTCGCGGCGTCTCACCCATCCCAGCTTCGGGGCCAGTCAGTGGTCCCAGACGCCCGTATGCCGCCGCCAGAAAAGAGCAATGGCAACGGTCGTCACCGCCCCCGAGCCACCGCGGCGTCAGATCCGCCTCTGCTCTGGCGGCCGAGCGG
>NYXM01000161.1 GCA_002685655.1 Planctomycetaceae bacterium | reverse complement strand
GTTTTGTCCACGACCAGCGTGGGCCTTTCCGATGTTTCTAACCTGACTTAGCAGTGTTCGATCTTTTATTGTCGTCTTTCGCTCCGCGAAAGGCGACTATCGGACAGTAATTCCTCGAACGTTCCTTAATGCTCGGGTAAAGCGTCTGTTGACGTATCATGTGCTGTGGCCGTAATGTAAAAAAAAACCTCCAGCCATCCACTGAACGCGGCAGTGCCTGATCAGATTTCCGGTAGTGGGTCAGTTTGATTGTTTCGCGTGCGATCGAGGGGTCGGGAGTCTTTTTCGGCCAAAGCTCGCCCCACAACTTGTACGCTGTCTCCGAAAAAGACTCCCGACCCCTTTCTGCAATCATGTCGAGGCCATATTACCCTCGTACCTCTCTCAGATGATCTCCGGCAATTCATCTCCCTTTCGTCGCGGCCGGGACCGTAGGCTATTTGCTTCGTCGTCGCCGGGAAATTCCTCTTTGACCGGATCCCACTTCAACGGACGGCCCAATTCACGGCAGAGATTGACCAGAATGCAAATCACCGAAGCGCGGTGACCGATCTCGGTGTGGGCAACGGGGGTCTCGCGGGTGCGCATACAGTGGACCCAGTTACGAATGTGTGCGTGGGCGACACTGGCGTACTCTGACTTGTCGGCTGGCGGCGGGGCTCCTTTGACCAATTTCGCTGGATTCGAAGCCACGCGGTTGCGGTTGATCTCGATCTTGCCTTTGTCACCGACGAAGATCGCTCCCAGCCCCGGTCCTTTACCTTTCGGCAAATCGAGTTTCAGCAGCGTGCCGTTAGGATAGCGCATGGTGACGGGCGCGTTGGGGCCTGAACCTGTCAGCCGAATTTCTTCAGGAACCGTGTCGTCGGTCCCCAATGCTCGCTGCACCTGGTCGAAGGCGTGAGCGCCCCAGCCGGTCACGCCCCAACCCAGACCGCCGCCGTCGTAGTCGCGATATCGCCCCCACCTTCCCAGACCCGGATGCAGCGCCGAGCTGTGAGGGATCAGCTCCGTTTGATGGCACCACATATCCCAGTTCATTTCTGGCGGCGTGGGCTTCGCGGGAAGCGCGGGGCGAGGTTCTGGCCCGATGAAGTTGGGACAGATCACCGTGTGGACCTTACCGATCGCTCCGTCTCTGACCAGATCACTGCCGAAGTTGTTGATGGCGATCGAACGCTGTTGCGTGCCGACCTGAACCACGCAGCCATACTTCCGCTCGGCCCGGATTAGATATTGGCCTTCTTCGATTGTCAGCGTCAGCGGTTTTTCGGCGTAAACGTCCAGCCCGGCCTGCATCGCGTGGATGCAGATCAATGCTCGAGCGTGCGTCGTGGTAGCCACGAACACAGCATCAAGATTCTCTTTGTCGAACATCTCGCGGTAGTCCTGATACCTCTTGCAGTTCTCTGCGACGATCGAGTTCGGGACATCCTTCACTGCATCCAGATAGCCTGTGATCTGTCGCAGATCACAATCTGCCACTGCCACAAGCTGTAGGTCGGCCGGACTTTCTTTGGTCAGGTCGCGAGACCGATAGCCGGAGCCGACGAGTCCCACGCGGATACGATCGTTGGCGCCCCGTCGTCCCGGTGCAGCCAGAGCCGTAGATGGAACAAAGTACGGAGCCGCGATTGCTGCCCCGACAGCCGTCTTGAGGAAATCACGTCGTTGGGGTCGTTCGGTCGCCATGGCATGAGGCTCCTCGTCCAAGGGATGGGTGGCTATTGTCGATTTTCGCGCCTGAAGGTGATCATCCAAACGGGTGGCCCGTCGGGAGACCACCCCAGAACCGTGGAAACGGGGTCAGTCTACCTCTTCCTTTGCGAGCCGCACGGCTTCATTCACAATCATCGCTTCAACCTTGACGTCAAACGGGCCGGGAAGGCGATACCACTGGTAGGCTGTCGTTTCGTATCCGCCTTCCAGCAAGGCCTGCTTCGTGGGGATGTAGCTGACGACGCCGTTTGAATAACTCAGCACGATCGCGTCCCTAGTTCCCAGCCGCTCTTCGATTTTGAAGCCGTACTCTGTCAGGACCTCTCCGTCGAGAGCCACAACGTTGAATGCCGCATCGCCTCGGCCGAACTGAAACGACTGCAACCGAAAGGGAATCTCATTGGGGATCGACTGACCGGCCTCGAGCATGTCCGAGAACTTTGTTCCCCATGTTCCGGTGAAGGCATCGTTGCGGCTGGCCGCGGCTGCATACTCTTCGGCCGATCGAACCTTGACTGGCAGGCTGATCTCTGACGCAGCGTAATTCAGAGGGCCGGTCAACGGTTCGCCCTGGCTTTCGAGCGACCGGTCGACGGCATCGGCCAGCTCGCGGCCGAATCGCTCAGCCGCGGCAAACGAGCCGCTGATCCAGCCGGTCATGTCCTCATTGACCACTCGAATGCGGACGTCTCCACCGCAGCCCTGCAGGAAGACGGCGACGGCGCCAGGATGACGCTCCTCGAAGATCTTGCGCATATACCCTGGATAGTCGGAGCCAAGCCCCAGATTGACCACCGTCACGGGGTGGCACGCGTACTTGACCGCCACGCCGATCAGTTTGCCAGTTTCGACCGATTCGGCAACGACTACCTGGACGCGGTGGTCGACTACGCCGTCGGGATTGGGGAGCATTCGCACCGAACCGGACCTGCCGAGACGTCGATTGATACCAACCTGACAACGGTCGGTCACGTAACGCACGCGCGCCGGCTGCAGACGCGATATAGCCGCACCGACCACCGCCACAGCCTCGTCAATGACGCGGCCGCTGTACTTCTGATCGAAATGGTCCGGCTGGACGGCTTCCCAGACGGTCAGCGGTGGAGCGGAATGGGTGTGGCTGGAATTGATGCACACGGCTTCGGGCGGAATTCCGAACCGACGCTCGATCTGTGACTTGATCCGATCGACGACCACGGCGCGCACGAGGCAGAAATCACAGCCCATCCAGACAATCTGTTTCCCGTCCGCATCTTCAACGACGAACGCCTGGACTCGAAGATCCGCATAGACATTGTCAAACCGCTTCATCACTCGGTGCCCGATCGTCACCGCCGGCCGGGTCGGATTCACGACTCGTGCTGCTGCCGCCGCTTTCAATGACACTGCGGCGTGGGCGTTGGCCGCAAACGAGATGCAGACGAAGAACCAGCACGCAGTCCGAATCCAATTCGTCCGGTAATAATGGCCGTTCATGGAAGTCTCTGATTCAGTGTCGGGCCGGGGGTGTGCCGGTCCAGCACACCGCATCCGGCTTTCCGACCGGCTTCACTGTTGGCACCTTCGCATCCGATGGATAGACCTCCGTCAAACTCATCTGTTCCTACGGTTTCTCACTAGTGCCGTCGGCACCGAATTGACGTCTGACGAGCGCCTTGATGTTGGCCTGTTCAATCGCCTCCATCTTCTTCCGTTTCTCGAGGTAATGCGTGTACTTGTTCACTCCTTGTTCATCCCAGGCGTTGGCCTCCATGTAATCGCCGCAGAACGGAACGAGCAGGTCGATCCAGCAGGCGATCTTGTCGAGTTCTTCGCGCGATAGTTTCACGTCGTAATGGCCTCGGCGGAGCAAGACCATCAACTCGCTCTTGGCAGAGCCGGCGAAATAGGGTGGCAGCATCGGTGGAATCGATTGCACGTTAAGCCAATTGACAATCGGGTTCGGTTTGCCGTTTTGTGTCAGGGCGATATAGGCATCGGTCCATTGTCGCCCGCCGCTGGTGGAGGCGATTTCGGGTAGCAGGCTGAACGCCTTCTTATCGGCCGGGTTGTCTGCCGCTGCGTCGCCGGACGACGCAACGACTGGTTCGCCGCCGGCGGTCCGTCCCAGATCGTAGAGCCCCACATCAATGAATTGGCCGCCCGAGGTTTGGTGACAATGCACGGCGAGCGTGTTCTTGCCCGCACGTAACGAGGCCCTCGCTTTCGCGCTGAGCGAGATGCGTTGATACTCCGTGAGATATCCTCGCTTTGTCGCCGCCAGGACGCCGTTGAGATAGATTTCGACGTCCTCATCGTGGTGCACCGCCAGCGCGAATTGATTGACGTTCTTATAGTCGGCCAACTCGAACGTTGTCCGGAGCCAGATGTCCGACGTTTTCCACTCAGAACGCACTCTTCCGCCCGGAGTGCCGCGAGTTCCGAAGCCCGCTTTACCAGTGTTCCATTGCGCGTCGTCGAAATCGGCTGTTCGCCATTCGTCTTGAGGCTCATTGGTGGCGTATTTCCACGTGCTTTCCGTGGCGAGGATCGCACGGGCGCCTTTGGGATCAAACTTCGAGCGTTTCTTCGACTCGGCGGTCAGCGCAAGCGTTTGGGAGCGGTCGTCGTGACATTCGATGCAGTGTTTGTTCAGGATCGGTTGGATCTCTTGGTTGAAGCTGAATCCGCGCGGCTTGCCGTAGAAGGGTTCGAGCTTCTTCGGCCCCGCCGCCAACGCCATGGTCGGTTCGTGTGGTTGGCCGACGGTCTTCTTCTCTTCGTGGCAGCCCACGCAGGAAAACGTCTCACCGGGCTGGAGCGTCGACCAGCTACGCATCGATTGCACAACCTGCCCGTCGGCGTCGACCGCCTGAAAATAGAGCGGTGTGCGTGCAGGTACTTCAAACAGCGCCGATCCGTCGTCATAGACTGGCGTTTCCCCCAGCACGGTTTTTGTATCCCACGTGCCGTTGCGGATCGAGACCGGTGTGCTAACCAACGCGCCACCTGCCGGCCCACCGTTGCCATTGCTGCCGACGCCCGCGGCGCGGAAGCCTAAAGCAACCACGCGGAGTTTCTTTACCGTGCCGCGCGGCACGCCGTTCAAACCGGGGCCGATGTAGACATTCTGTACATAGTAGGTTCCGGTTTCCTGCCGATAGTCGACCGTACTGGGCCGCACGGCGGGAAGTGGCCGCGCTGCAAGCGATATGGGCTGGTTGCAGGAAATCTCGGGATCGTCGACGAGCAACTCCCGCGCTCCGTCTTCTCGCACGTAATACAATCCGTATCCGTTCTTCGAATCACGCCGTGTTTGATCGGCACTGTAACTTGCCACGTACTCTCTCTCATTGATGGCGAAGGGATACTGGAAGTGCCCATCGAATCCGGTGTAACCGTCGACGCGCCGATAACGCCGGTCCGACTTGTCTTCGACCAACGGCGCCACCAACGTCACGCCAGAGCTTTCGCGGCTGCCCTTCTTGGCGTCGATTACGATCAAAGCTCCGGTTTGAATGCAGTGGTGCCCCGTGGCGATGGCGATCAGCTTGTCGGAGCCGGGAATACCGCGGGCGTGGGCGATCGTCGTCGGAAACCACGAGTTGTTGCCGTAGTATTCGGTTTGGCCGGTGCCGTCACTGTTCATTTGGAATAGCGGTTGAGGATACAGTTGCCCGCGATCGTTGTAGTCCCAACGCGTGTAGATGACGCGGCCATCCGACAAGACCTGCGGGTAATTCGAATGGACTTGATCGAAGCTGATGCGCCGCAGGAATTTCCCGTCGGCATCGCACGTGTAGAGATTGGAAACCTCGGTCCACCAACAGTCGACGATCTGCACGCAACGGGACGAGGTGAAGACGATATCACCGTTGGGCAAATAGCAGCCTTCGTAGTCTGCAAATCCGAGGCCGAAGGTGAGCTGACGAATCTTGCCGGTCGCCACCTCCATTTCGTAAAGGTGGAAGTCGTCTTCCCGATCGGATTTCTTCCAAGCGAAGAGAATTCGCTTGCCATCGTAAGAAACTGACGGATCACGGATCACGCCGTCGGGGTCGTCGACGAGCGTGGAGACCTTGACGTTGTCGCCGTCCATTTCGAGCACACAAAGGGCGGCGCCCGGTACGAAATGGCGCTCCGCTTGGGCGTCGGACTGCCCTTCCGTATAGGCGTAGTGCGAACCGCCGAGATTGTAATGTTTGGTGAAAACGATCTTCGGGGTTTCGCGAACCAGCTTGCGCAGCCGCGCGGCGCGGCGGGCTTCGCAAGCTTTTAGATACAGGCTGCGCCAGCGGGGATCATTGCCCGGCGTCTTCGCGGCCGCTAGTTCTGTCAGGTCGGCCTGAAACTTGGCGTCGGCGGTCTCTTGCAAGACGGCCGCCACCGCTCGGCGTTCGACGTCGCAACCATCGGCGGCAGTGAAGCACTTCTCTGCGGCCGGTCCGCAATCTTGCGTCAACCAGTCGCGGAAGATCCGGGCCTTCTGGTCGGAAGCCTCGTCGGCCGGACAATCGACAACAAGTCCGGCAGAGACCGACAGCACGGTCGCCAAAACGACGGCGTTGGCCGGTTTCCATGAAAGGGTCAGCAGCATGAGAAAACTCCGCTCATCAAGAGGATTTCACCTGTTAACTTTCGACCTGCAACAAGCCGCAGCCAAGCCGTCCACAGTCGGGCTATATGACTTGATAGCCTGAGTCTAGTTTATCGTGTATTATACCGAAAGGTTTGAACACTCTGCACCACCGGACGGTCTTGGGAAGTACATCTATTGCGGCGACTTGAAGCCCCCGCCGCACAAACTCCGAAGATGCTCTAACCGCAACACCGTTCAATGAGGTGTCGAATGGCGACGGCGTCGGGGGTCTTTTTCGGCCATCGGCGTCTACCGATTGTAAGTCGTGGCCCGAAGAAGACTCCCGACCCCTTTCTGCAATCAATTCACCAACCAAACTGAATCCACCGCCGTACGATGGACACAAAATGTCCGACAACGAGGCATCGTCGACCACTTCGATTGGATTGTGGCAATGTGGACAGCAATCGTGCATCGTGGAGGATATTCCAGCGTACTGATGGAGCGGCACTGAAGCGTAGTATATCGTCATTGATCAGCCGGCGGCGGATACCGGCTTTGAGTTCAGTTGTGACGCAGACTGCCGCTCGGCTGCATCAAATTGTTCCGCCTTCTTTACTTCCGACCATTATACCGTGTTCAGCGATATTTCAAGACCAACGATCTAGCCAGCGACAGAGGCGGTAAATCACCACGAAGGACACGAAGTGCACGAAGACATCAGAGGACGAAACGTTTGATGCCGTCCTTCAGAGTGGTGACGTTAAAGTTCATTAGCAAACCGATCTTCACCTCGGCCAGTTTCATATAAGTCAACAGTTGTGCCTCGTGGATACGTTTGATCTCGTCCACGCTCTTCAGTTCGAC
>NYXM01000160.1 GCA_002685655.1 Planctomycetaceae bacterium | reverse complement strand
TGGGCTTTGTTCGGTTTCTGTTACGGCGCGACGATTGCCATCGCTGTGCTGGCATTGCGGATCGCCGACTATCGCTTGTCACGCATACCTCTTGCCACACCTGCAATGGAAGACACAGACGCGGAAGACGATGCGTCGGTTGACGTAATGCCCTCAACCAAGCTACCGATAAAGATCCAATTTCCTGAGGTGCCAGATGTCGCAGCACGGCACCCGTCTCTTTCGATCCACCTCCCGTCCGAAGACGACTGAGGTTCTCTTCGCCCTTTACGCTTGGGACGATTTTCTTCTTCCGCGGAATTCGTTGCGACCAGCAGGAGCGGGTTGAAGAAAACCGAGCGCTCGCCCTGGTGGCGGGGCGGCCGTCCCTTGACACATCTAGTCTCGTACACGGTAACCAAGCTCATGCAGCGTCTGCCGAATCCGGTCGGCATGGTTGCCTTGAATCTCAAGCGTTTCGTCCTTGACGGTTCCGCCGGCGCCGCAACGAGTCTTCAAGTGAGTGAGCAACTCGGCAAGGTCGTTGCCCTCGGCCGGCAACCCGCGTACGACGGTCACTTGTTTGCCCCGCTTGCGTCTTTCTACTGCCAGTCTCGCCGTCTGTTTTTCTGGCGCAATGCGTGGAGGCGGAGGAGCCGCGGCGGGCGGGCAATTGCACACGGATTCCAGATCACCGCACTGCTCGCACCGTGGAGGCCGGTCCAGTGGTGTGCCTTCAAACAATCGCATGGTCGATTCCATCAAGCCGAGAGCACCGGCGGTTAGGGCGAAATGAGCTGGATCCGACGTTGACCGTCAGTAACACTCCCTTTTCTTCTCGCTTTGACGCGTACGTATGGCGGCACAAAATGACTGCGATGCCCAAATGTGCCGGCGGCCGCTTCCAGTCTAGCGTGTTTCGGTTCGGCCAGGTCTTCAATCACGAATCCCGCTCGGCACATCAAACCCAGTAGTTCGTCCCACCGATGTAGGAATTCCAACGTTCCTTCTTCGCGATGTTGGCTCCTGATCACCGGTGGAAGCGGCTCGCTACGAAAATACGGCTCGATCAGTTCATAGCCGCGCCGCGAAGGCACGACGTCCGCCTGCAGACTGCCAGGTTGCTTATGCTGGCTGATGTACAGTCCAGCGTCGCGCAGAACCCGCGCGACTTCCTGATAGACCGGCGCGACGTTCGGAACGTAGCAGGTGCTGACCGGATGTACGACCAGATCAAATTCGCCATCAGCGAACATTGACAAATGATCCATCGACGCCTCGATGGTCCGCAGATCCAGCTTCCGCTCCTCAGCCACACGGCGATCCAACTCGAGCATCGCCGGACTGATATCCACAACCGTCACGCGTGCGCCGGCCGCGGCGTACAGCGCGCCGTGCTTGCCGCCACCGGACGCCAAACAGAGCACGTTTTGGCCACGAATATCTCCTCCCAGCCAGCCGATTCCATCCACCTTACGGAGTGGATCGAGGAAATCTTCGTCAGGCGCGGGGCGCGCGAACCGCTGGTTTTCACGAACCAGGGTGTCCCAAGCGCGGCGATTATGTTCGTGAGCGGGGGTGGTCGGGTCAGGTCGATTCATGGTTGCTACTCCGTCGGATTCTAACAATAACCTCTCAATAAGTATGCAGCCCACTTGATGCTGGTGGGTCGATGTCGCGAGAATCTACAATTCCCCGGACGACAATCACCACGCTGACCATGATCTGTCGGCGAACCGTTTGGTTGCTCGCCGCACTGTTGACCCCACCAGGATTCTCACCATGCTTCTTTTTGACGCGCACCTTGATCTTTCGATGAACGCGATCGAATGGAATCGCGATCTGACTCGTCCGCTGGACGAGGTCCGTCGTCGCGAAATGGGAATGAAGGACAGGATCGATCGCGGGCTGGGAGTATGCACTTTTGAGGAAATGCGTCGCGGCAACATCGGGATTTGTGTGGCCACGCAGATTGCTCGCTACGTCAGCAAAGAGAATCCGATGCCCGGTTGGAATAGTCCGGAAATTGCCTGGTCGATCACCCAAGCTCAGCTCGCCTGGTACCGTGCCATGGAAGAGGCTGGACAACTGACACAGATCACCGACGCCGATGGCCTGAATCGACACGTTGCCTTGTGGGAGAACGACCCGCCCGTTGACGCACCCATCGGATATATCCTCAGTCTTGAAGGTGCCGATTCCATTGTCACATTGGGACACCTGGAGCGAGCCTACGAGTACGGTTTGCGAGCCCTCGGACCGGCACACTATGGCATCGGTCGCTACTCGCCTGGCACTGGCGTTGAAGGGGGTCTCACGCCGATGGGCAGGGAGTTGGTGGTCGAAATGGACCGGCTCGGGATCATTTTGGACGCCACGCATCTGACGGACGAAGCCTTCTGGGAATCGCTCGATTTGTACTCGGGGCCTGTCTGGGCAAGCCACAACAATTGTCGCGCGCTGGTCCCCGATCAGCGCCAGTTCAACGACGAACAGTTGAGAGCATTGATTGATCGAGATGCGGTGATCGGAGCCGTCTTTGACGCTTGGATGATGCACACTGGCTGGCAACGAGGCACGACCACGCCCCAGCAAGCCGATCTGAGGATCGAACGCATCGTCGACCATATCGATCACATCTGCCAACTGGCCGGCAGCGCGAGGCATTGCGGCATCGGATCGGACCTGGATGGCGGGTACGGCACAGAGCAAACGCCCTTGGATCTGCAGTCGATTGCTGACTTGCAGAGGCTAACGACGATCCTGGCGGATCGTGGCTACAGCCAGGAGGACGTGGAGGCTATCATGCACGGAAATTGGATTCGCCGCTTGAACGAAATCTGGAGCTGACGTCGATGAAATTGGCAAAGATCCGCCTGAATACCGGTGCGATTGCGGTAGCAATCGTTGACGTCGGTAGCGTCACACCGTTGGACCTGACCGAGGGCATTGAGACGTTGACCCAGATTCTGGAAGCTGACACACCTGCAGCGCTGGTCGAATCGTTGCCGCGCGAAGCCACCTTGGCAATTTCCGATGTCGAACTGTTGCCACCGATTGATCAGCAAGAAGTGTGGGCAGCTGGCGTCACGTACCGGCGCAGCAAGACGGCGCGAATGGAAGAATCCGAAACTGCCGCCTCCTGCTACGATCGCGTCTATGAATCACCTCGTCCAGAGCTATTCCTGAAGGCGACACCACACCGCGTCTCGGGCAACGGCCAGCCACTGCGAATCCGCGCCGATGCCACCTGGAATGTGCCGGAACCGGAACTGACGCTGGTGATGAACTCGAAATTGAAACTGGTCGGCTTCACGATCGGCAATGACATGAGTTCGCGCGACATCGAGGGCGACAATCCACTCTATTTGCCGCAAGCCAAAGTCTATGATCAATGCGCCGGCGTCGGTCCCTGGATCACCTTGGCCAGTGCGATGCCGCCTCGCGAGGAAATCGGTATCTATTTGACCATTCGGCGCACCGGCAAGCCCGTGTTTGAAGGCCAGACGGGGGTCGATCAGATGGCGCGGTCGTTCGAAGACCTGATCGGCTGGCTGGGGCGCGATAATTCGTTCCCGGCAGGAGCGATGCTCATGACGGGGACCGGTGTCGTCCCAGACAACGACTTCACCTTGCAGGCTGGTGACGTGGTCGATATTCGGATCGATGGGATCGGCACATTGTCCAATCCAATTGTCCAAGGATGACCGCCCATTCCAGAATAACTCTTAACGAGGAAATCTATGTCGATTCAGCAAGTACTCATCGCAGGTCAGTGGCGTGATGCCGACAGGACCGGCACGTTTTACGCGGACAATCCTGCGACGAAGGAGGCACTGCCTGGCGAATTCCCGGTCAGCGCTTGGTCCGATTGCGAGGCGGCTTTGCAGGCTGCTTCGGAAGCCGCCACCGGGCTTCGTACGATGACAGGCGAGCAGGTCGCCTCATTCCTTGATGACTTCGCAAATCGTATCGAACAGCACGCCGGCGAACTGGTCGAAATGGCCCATGCGGAAACCGCGCTCCCCAAAGCACCGCGATTGGCGGATGTCGAACTGCCACGGACCACAAACCAACTGCGATTGGGTGCCGCCGCCGCGCGGAACGGTTCGTGGGCTCAGGCAACGATTGACACGACAGCCGGGATCCGCAGTTGCTACGGTCCCATCGGGCCGATCTGCGTCTTTGGCCCCAACAATTTCCCGTTTGCCTTTGGTAGCGTTTCGGGAGGCGACTTCGCCGCTGCAATCGCTGCCGGTAACCCCGTCATCGCAAAAGCAAATTCGTCGCATCCTGGGACCACACGGATCTTCGCTGAAGCGGCACACGAAGCCAGCTTGGCCACGAATATGCCGGCAGCCATCGTGCAGCTTCTGTATCGGACCAGCCACGTCGATGGCGAGCGGTTGGTGGCAGATCCGCGAACCGGTGCGACGGGATACACCGGCAGTCGGAACGCGGGCCTGAAGCTGAAGCAAGCCGCCGATGCGGTCGGCAAACCAATCTATCTCGAACTTTCCAGCACGAATCCGGTCGTCATTTTGCCCGGTGCCTTAGAAGAACGTCTCGAAGCGATCGCCGACGACTTTTCCAGCAGTTGCCTGATGGGGGCTGGACAGTTCTGCACTAACCCCGGAATCGTTGTGCTGATCGCGGGAGAGAGAACGGAACGGTTCATTACCGAGGTTGCCCAACGATTTGAGAAAGCGGCAGTTGGCACGTTGTTGTCCAAGTCCGTGGAAATGAACCTACAAAGTAACTTGTCTGCCTTGCGCACCGCCGGTGCGGAACTGGTCGTTGGGGACAGCGCCGGACAAGGCGCAGGTTATTGTCGAGCGAACACGTTGCTGCGGACCAGCGGCGCGACGTTCTTGGCCAGCGCCGAAGCGCTGCAGACCGAAGCCTTTGGCAATGCATCGCTGTTTGTCGTCGCTGCCGGCATCGACGAGGTCGCACAGTTGCTAGGTCAGATGGAAGGAAATCTCACAGGCTGCGTCTATTCGCATACGGGCGGACAGGATGACGCTGATTACGAACTTGTGGCAGGGCCGCTCCGCCAGCGCGTAGGCCGGTTGCTCAACGACAAAATGCCAACAGGTGTCGCCGTCAGTTCCGCCATGAATCATGGTGGGCCGTATCCATGCACCGGTCATCCCGGTTTTACGGCGGTCGGGATGCCGGCATCGCTGGTCCGATTCGCCATGTTGCAGTCTTATGACAACGTCCGTGCAGCGCGGTTGCCACAGTTGTTACAAGATAAAAACTCGACCGACGCCACGTGGCGCTTGGTGGATGGCCAGTGGACCACGGGCGACGTCGACAACTAATGGCTGAGACGACGAAGCACCCTGCGAAACTTGGCCGTTTGGCCCGTTGCTGGCGCGGAATGTCCTCCGCACTGCGCATCTACTTAGTGCCACTGGGGAGCTGGTGGTGTCGTTCAGTCGACCATCTGGCGAGCAACGATCGGCGAGCAGCAGGACTCGTCATCGTATTGCCCGGTATCGAAGGACGCAGCACACTGAATCTGGATATCGCACGGGGACTCGTTGACGGCGGCGTACCCTGCTCCGTCGAACTGCACGACTGGACCACGGGGCGATTGTTCTATTCGTTGTATCATCTCCGTAGCACAACGTGGCAGGCGCGTCAGGCCGTGCGATTGGCCAAACGGATCACGGACTATCAAAGCGAATTCCCCGGTCGCCCCGTCGTTCTGGTGGGCCATTCAGGCGGGGCAGCGATGAGCCTGCTGACGCTACCGCTGCTTGAAGACCGCAAGATCACTGGTGCCGTAATGTTGGCAGCGGCCGTTTCGCCGAGATACGACGCGACCGCGGCACGGCAGTACGTGGAACGCGGCATCTGGTCGTTTCATTCGCCCCTGGACTGGTTGCAGCTGGGGCTCGGCACCCTGACCGCGGGCACCTTTGATGGCAAGCACACCTTCTCTGCCGGGATGGTGGGCTTTCGCGATGCAGGGCCGCGAGATACAGGGCTGCGAGATACAGGGTCGCGAGATTCGGGGTCAGGCGACGCGAGGCCAGCGACGGACGACATCGCGCCGTTCCACCAAATCCGGTATCGCTTTACCATGCTCAGGAGCTGGAATTTCGGCGGTCACCATGGCTGGGCAAATCGACTCTTCGCAGCCGAATGGCTGGCCCCGATCGTATTGGAAGCGTGCGAGGCAGCGCGCCCGTAGTGACATGCGACACGCATGTTGACTGAATCCACCGATTCCCGATTCCACAGAGACGATCAGCGATTCCCGGAACGGTATTAAATCGGTGGAATCCAGGGAAATGGGCCGCTATCAGTGCTACCGTTTCTAGGTGCTTGCGGCGGCAGTAGGGCA
>NYXM01000159.1 GCA_002685655.1 Planctomycetaceae bacterium | reverse complement strand
TTCAGGCCACGGCCGAGAAGTTGTCGGCGGGTCAGTTGCAGTAGTGTCTCAGTGCGAGGATCCATTGTGTTGTCCTTTTTGCAGCTGCAAGCGATCAGCGCTCCGCGGACGGCACACGGGGAGTGTGCCTACTACTTTGGTTGCGGCCGTCAGGCCGCGTTAGGAATACTCTGTATGTCAAGTTCAGTGCGGACGATTAGGCATTCGGTGGCTAACTCTTCGTCATTGTCTCATCCAAGTTCAGAATCAGATTTCCGATCATCGTCCAAGCGGCGAGTTGGCTGGGATCAAGCTTCTCATCGGGCTTGGAATCACCAATATTGATTAACTTTGTGGCAGCCCCCGTATCGGATCGGTACTTGGCCAGGTTGGCTCGATAGACGTCCAGCAGTACGGCGAGTTCCGCTTCGGTTGGCTTTCGTGTCAGGGCAAGGCGAAACGCGTACGCCGCGCGCTGTTCGTCGGTCTTGCCACCTTCCTTCATTGCGCGCTGAGCGAATGCACGTGATGCTTCAACAAACTGTTCGTCGTTCATCAACGCTAACGCAGCTAGCGGCGTGTTGGTGCGCGAGCGTCGTACGGTGCAGTTCTCGCGTGAAGGCGCATCGAGTGTCGACATTGTTGGCGGCGGTGCGGTGCGCTTCCAGAACGTGTACATGCTGCGCCGATACAACGCCTCTCCGTTGTCTCGCGTGAACTTCGCAGTGTTGCTGTCTGTGTAGCCGACGGCGTACCAAATCCCCGGCGGCTGATAAGGTTTGACGCTAGGCCCTCCGGTTTTGCGAACAAGCAGCCCGCTGACAGCCAGCGCCGTATCGCGAATCACCTCGGCATCGGTCCGGAAGCGAGGACCCCGGCTGAGCATTCGGTTTGCTCGATCTCGCTCTATCATTTCAGGCGAGACGCGCGATGCTTGCCGATAAGTCGCCGACATGACGATCATCTTCTGCAGCCGTTGGACGTCCCAACCGCTTTCCCGGAAATCGATCGCCAGCCATTCCAAAAGGTCCGGATGCGATGGCGGGCTGCCTTGCGAACCAAAGTCTTCAGTCGTCTCGACGATGCCAGTGCCAAAGTACTGTTGCCAGAAACGATTGACAGTCACGCGGGCAGTCAGCGGATGTTCGGGCGAAACGAGCCATCGTGCCAAGTGTAACCGGTTAGGTGTCTCTCCCTCGGACAAGGGTGGAAGCGGCGGAAGCGAAGCCGGCGTGTTGCGATACACCTGCTCGCCCTTCTTGTCATACGCCCCTCGTGTCAGGATGTGTGCCGGTTTAGGATCAGCGAGTTCCTTCCAGACCAGCGTTGTCGGTAACGATTTATCGAGGTCCGTTCGGCGCTTCTGTGAAGAAGTGAGTTCTTCGCGAGCCTTTACCAGTTGCTCGTTCGTCGAAACGTTCTGGCGGTAGTGATCGCGAATCTTCTTTTGCTGGTCGGCGTTGCGTTTGTCGGAAGCGATCTGAATAAGCTTGACAATCTCGGCGGGAGCAACTTTCGCATCAATCTCCGGAATCTGCTTCGCTGAAGTCACGGATAACCGGAAGCGACCAAATTGATGTTGGTCAAAAACCGATTCGTGCCGCAAACGAATCTTCAACCAGGTTCCGGTTTCATGGCCGAAGGGACTGGCTGCAACAAAGATCGCTGTACTGTCTTCTTTCCGCTCGTGGCCCTGGATCGCCCAACCAGTCTGTTTCTTGCCGTCGATGGCGTTGGCAATCTTAAAGTCTCCGTTGGTCTGTTCGTGGTCGGCCCAAGCACGAGCCAGCTTCACGGGCTCCCATTTGTCGGGCGTCTGTTTGACTTTCTTTCCACCCTCCATTGTCGGCTGGTCGGAAACTTGCCCTACCTCCACCTCGAATTCTGTGAGCACGACGTTGCTATTGCTGCTTCGTCCGGCTCCGCCGGCTGTCAGCGATTCGTGCATCAGTCCTTCCAGTTTCACCGCGGTAAGGCCCTCGGAATCGACTCGGGCGACGACTTCGTACACTTCCTGAGCTGGGTTCTTGCCACTGACCAGAAGCGACTGGTCTTCGAGCCTGGTCAAGCTCGCACCGCCGCTGGAGGTAAACTCGCTAAGAGACAGCACGCGCCAGTCAGGCGTGACACCAGCACCGGAGAGCAGGCGAGCTTCCCATTGGTGTTGGGATTGATCAACCTTGGCAATCGGCGAGGCGATCTCTTGCGACAGCGCGCTGATTCGCTTGTCCAAACTCGCCAGTTCGGATTCTTGTTTGGCAGTTACAACCTTGATGACTGGCGCCGTGTCTTGGCGGTTGCCGTCCATCACCGGTCCATCGAGACTGTTGAAGAAGGCAAAGAGCTGATAGAAGTCCTTCATCTCGAACGGATCGAACTTATGTTCGTGACACGTGACGCAGCCCATCGAGATGCCCATCCAGACCGTCGACGTCGTGGCCACTCGATCGTTCGTGTAATGGACATAGTACTCTTCCGGGATCACGCCACCTTCGCTGGTCGTCACGTTGCAGCGGTTGAAACCCGTGGCAATCCTCTGGTCGAGTGTCGCGTTGGGAAGCAGGTCGCCCGCCAGTTGCTCGATCGTGAATTGATCGAACGGCATGTTGGCGTTAAACGCATTGATGACCCAATCGCGGTAAGGCCATATCTGGCGGAAGTTGTCCAAATGCAAGCCGTGCGTATCGCCGTAACGCGCTGCATCGAGCCAATAGCGCGCCATGTGTTCGCCGTAATGAGGTGACTTCAGCAAGCGGTCGATGACATTTTCGTATGCCTTGTCCGATTGATCCGCAAGGAAGGCGTCAGCTTCCTCGATTGTGGGTGGCAGGCCAGTCAAATCAAAGGTCACGCGTCGCAGCAGCGTCAGCTTCGTCGCTTCAGGTGACGGCTTCAAACCTTCCCGATCAAGCCGCGACATTACGAAAAGATCGAGCTCGTTGCGAAGCCACTTTGCATTGCTGACCTTCGGCACCGCTGGACGCCGAGGTGTAACGAGAGACCAGTGCCGCTGCCATGTGGCTCCGGACTCGATCCAACGTTTGACCAGTTCTATCTCCTCCGGTGTCAGTTGCTTCGTGTCGGCCGGCGGCATCCGCAGGTCCTCATCATCGGTGACCAGACGCTGATACACCTCACTCTTACTCGGATCACCCGGTACGATTGCAACGTCACCTGAGCTGACTTCAGCGAACAAGCCCTCCTTCGTATCGAGACGCAGGTCCGTCTCGCGCGCCTCCTCGTCGAGTCCATGACATTGAAAGCACTTCTCGGCGAGCAGCGGCCGAATTGTGCGTCCGAAATCGACGGGATCAGCGGCGAACGTCGTGCTGCAGAGCAACATCAGCGCGAGAGTCAGTCTTGTGTTCATGATGTTCCTGTTGTCGATGACTCGGGTTGCTTGAATACGAGTAGGCTGGCAACTCGTCGCTCGTCGCGGAATGGACCAAGAGCTGTGCAGGCACGCGAAAAAGCGCATCATCGGCGTCCTGCGTTGCATCGAGGCGTGAATCCAGGGAGGGACCTTATTAAACTACAAGAGGACCTTGACGTCCATATATCAAGAAAGATAAAATCATGACTTCGCCACATGCGCGACTGACGTGCGACCAACAACTTGTAAAAATTGAGAGTGAAATAGAGTCTTCCTGGTCACGTCTGCGCGCCGTGCGTCCGTGTTTGATCGTCATAGGCACACTCAGTGTGCTGTAACGACGGACGGCACACGGAGTGTTTCTGCTCCTTTGGTTGCGGATGGCGGCTCTCGGCAAGACCACACGCTGACCGGTGTGTCTGAGCTTCAA
Organism: Planctomycetaceae bacterium; assembly: GCA_002685655.1. Next base: position 18,178 of record NYXM01000159.1, on the reverse strand, counting down.
AGTGAATGAAGGCGCCGTCGCGTAAGTTGTAGACACAGAATCGTGCCTATGAAATACACATTCGGACCCGTTCCGTCTCGGCGCCTGGGGCGATCGCTTGGCGTCGATCCCATTCCCCTGAAGACCTGCAATTGGAATTGTGTCTACTGCCAGCTTGGCCGCACATCACCGTTGGCCAGCCAACGGCGGGATTATTTTCCGCCTGAAGCCATCATCGCCGATGTGAAGACAACTCTCGCGTCTCACGGACCCGGCCAGATCGACTGGTTGACGTTTGTCGGTTCAGGTGAACCGACACTGCACGCCAGCCTGGGCTGGATGATCCAAGAGTTGAAGGCGTACACCGAAATCCCCCTTGCCGTGATCACCAACGGTTCGCTGCTGTATCTTCCGGAAGTACGCCGCGCGTTGCTGCCGGCCGATGCCGTGCTGCCAACGCTCGACGCGGGCAGCGAGAGGCTCTATCAACGCATCGATCGTCCCGTCGCCGGGTTGACCTTTGAGCGGCTCGTGGAGGGAATGATCGCGCTGCGAAGAGAGTTCGACGGAAAGTTGTGGATTGAGGTGATGCTAATCAACGGACTGAATGATTCTGTCGCTGCGTTGGAGGATCTTGCGACGGTGATCCAACGCATCCAGCCGGACGACGTACACATCAATCTTCCTGTTCGCCCCCCCACAGAGCCCTCAGTCGGAGTTCCAAGTGACGAAGCTGTTGTGCGGGCTCAGGCGATTCTGGGAGAAGTCGCGCACGTTGTTCCTGCGGCCGACGTCCAGGTCGATTTTGGCGACGAGAACGACCTGGCTGACTGCGTGATGGAGATCGTCAAACGCCATCCGATGAGCGAAGTGGGCTTGGTTCGGGCGCTCAAGTCACGGAGCTCACAGGAAGTGGCCGAAGCGCTGGCCCAGTTGTCCGCCAGCGGAAGGGCTCGCGTGACGACACACAATGGCGAGCGTTTTTGGTCTGATGCCAAAGCACGCTACCGTGCCTCTCGATAACGCTCGTCAGCTTGAAACGGGTGGCGGTGTCAGATCAAATCACGGTTGTCATTGCAGCAATGGTACGGATGCTCCTTTTATTCCCCCATCAAGAGCTTGCTGATCTGGTCTTCGCGCTACGTTGCCAGGAATAAGCAAGTACAATAGACCATTAAGCGGCCATGCCGTGGATGAAGACGCCAGACAACACAGGATCTGTCCCGTGAATGACGACAACCCCATCTATCTAGACTATAACGCGACGACACCCATCGACAGACGCGTACTCGAATGCATGATGCCGTTTCTAACTGATGCGTTCGGTAACCCCAGCAGCGGTAACCACACGTTTGGTCAGACGGCGGCAGAGGCTGTTGAGCTAGCGCGATACCACGTCGCCGAACTCGTTCAGGCAAATCCGAATGAAATCTTCTTCACGAGCTGCGCGACCGAGAGTATAAGCCTCGCCCTGAAGGGTCTCGCTTACTCAGGACCGGCGGTTGGGAAGACGATTGTGACAACGGTCGCCGAGCACAAGGCCGTACTTGCAACTTGTCAGCAGCTCGAGCGCCATTTGCAAGTGACTTACCTGCCTGTGACGCGTTCGTGTAGCATCGATCTGAGTGACCTATCCCACCGCATGTCAACAGGACGGACACTTCTCGTTTCGCTGATGTGGGCAAATAACGAAATCGGCACGATCTATCCTATTCGTGAAGCCGCCGGAATTGCGCATCGTGCGGGGGCGTTGTTCTTCACTGACGCCACGCAGGCAGTTGGCAAGATTCCTGTAAACGTACGGACGAGTGAAGTGGATTTGATGGCGTTTTCTGCTCACAAACTCTATGGACCAAAAGGTGTGGGAGCGTTGTTTGTGCGCGGCGGCGATACAGCGATCAAGCTAGAACCGCTGATCGCCGGTGGCGGACAAGAGCAAGGACTGCGCGGTGGTACGCTCAACGTGGCGGGAATCGTGGGATTCGGCGAGGCGTGTCGAATCGCCAAGATGGAGATGAGCGATGAAGCCTCAAGAATGTTCCGACTGCGTACCCAGCTCGAAGAACGCCTCCGATTATTACCTAATGTGATTGTCAATGGGGATGGGCAGCCACGGCTTCCCAACACGACCAGCCTTCGTTTCCTCGGTATTGATGCTCCAACCTTGATTCGGGAAACGGGCATCGTAGCGGTTTCCACAGGGGCCGCTTGCTCATCCCAAACCAACTCACCTAGCCACGTTCTCAAGGCCATCGGTCTGTGCAACTCTTGTGCCGGCTCGGCAATCCGCTTTAGTCTCGGCCGCTTTACCACCGAGCAGCAGATCAACGCGACCATCCAGCAAGTCGCCACCACAGTGCCTAGGCTTCGTGCCGCAACAAGACAATCAGGTTCGAGTTCATATGTGAAGACAGCGTATACAAGTTGAGACTTGTCCTCGATCCTTCCTTGATGGAGATATCCGGATGCCCTCGCCGTTGCCAATTCAATCGGTAAACCACATTGCCCGTGTGACCCATGATTTGGAATCCAGTCTTGCGTTCTATTGTGACGTGCTGGGTTTCCGTCCCATTTGGCGACCCAATTTTGCTTTTCCCGGTGCGTGGCTTTTCAACTACGGCGTGCAGATCCATTTGATTGCGACCGCGGCGGGAGAAGCGGTGATGGGCGACATCTCCATTCGAGCTGATCATGTGGCCTTCCATGTCGCGAACACGGACGATACCAAACGTCTGCTTCAAGAACACGGCATCCCTTTCCGAGAGAACGTAGTGCCTGACACGGGCGTCACTCAGTTGTTCTTTCTCGACCCCGACGGCAATCATATCGAGCTCGGGACGTATCCGCCGACCCAGGAATCAACCTAGCGAGGCTGTGCCTCGGACCGACACGAACTAACGCTCGATTGTGGCGACCCGCTCCCCGACCAACCTGCGGTCGGTGCCCGTCGCCGTGCCGATCAAAGTCCACGGCGCTTATGGCTGAGCCGCGCCGGTCACGCGTGGCCGCAGAGGCAATCCCCCATCGAGGCTTGACATCGCTCGCGACACCCGTAATTATGGACGTTCAGGTCTGTTTATCAATATATTAGGATCCAAGAGTTCAAGAGTGATTTCCCAGACAGCCGAATACGCATTACGGGCGATCGTTTTCCTGGGGAATCAGGCGAACGAGCCATGTACGACGGCACACCTGGCCTACGAGATTGACGCCCCACCAAGCTATTTGGCCAAAGTCATGAAAGTCCTGACCCGCGCGGGGATCGTGGGCTCGCAGCGCGGGCTGCACGGAGGTTTCACTCTGGCCCGTGATCCGCGTCACGTGACGATCCTGGAAGTGGTCAATGCGGTTGATGAATTTCGCCGAATTTCAAAGTGCCCCCTCGGGCGACCTGCTCACACAAGCGGTCTGTGCCCGTTGCATCGACGGATGGACAACGTCATGGCTGTCGCCGAGAACACACTGGCACACACGTCCATTGGAGAAGTACTCGACGAGCCGGGTTTGTTATGTCACCTGCCGTGCGTATCAGAGCCGCCATTAGAAGTTAGATGTGACATCGGTTCGTCGCCTGCCGAAAGCAAGCCACGTTCCGCTACGGATGGTTCCCTCGACAACGGATTGTCTTTTCCTACCTAAGCAACCCGAATTCGAGCTTGCCCGCTTGTGAGAACTGCATGACCACTTGCGAGCGCTTTACGAGACCGATGAGGACGCCGTGTCGAAGATGGCTGGCAACACACTGCCGAAGAACATGCCGGTGCATGAAGCAGCTATCTGGACGGCATTCGCACGAACGCTGATGAATCTCGACGAGTTTATCACACGGGAGTGATCAGCTGGGACAGGTTTGTGGCTTGCCATGCGGCACGCCATTTGAGAAAATTGGCGGGTTGTGAATCTGCGGTGCAGTGAACAACAATGAATTCGTACGAAGAGTCCTTCCTCCAATCACGCCGTAGCTCTTTCACCAGTGTGGCGAGCGGGGTGGGAGTAGCCGCCATGCCTGGCGGCGGCGTAAAGGGATGCCAAGTTATCGGCCGCACCGACGATTTTGACTGTGAGATTTGGACAAGTGATTCCCGAGTTGTACGCTAGAGGTTGCCATGAGTTTTTCTGATTACACGCCCGCTGACTTTGCCGTCAATCCGCTGATGTTCTATTACGAGGTCACGCAGTCCTGCGACCTTGTCTGCAAGCACTGCCGGGCATCGGCGCAAGAGCGTGCGCATCCAGAGGAACTCTCAAGCGAGCAGTCGATCGCTTTGATCGATCAGATTGCAACCTTCCCTCGCAAGCCGAACCTGGTTTTAACCGGGGGCGATCCGTTGAAGCGGGCGGACATCTTCGACTTGATTCGACATGCCGTTGGTGCGGGCTTGCAGGTTGCGCTGACGCCATCCGCAACGCCGCTAGCGACGCGTGAAGCTTTGCAGGCGGCCAAGCAGGCCGGTGTCCGTCGCCTGGGCATCAGCCTTGATGGCGCGGACGCGAAGACCCACGATTCGTTTCGAGGTTGGGAAGGCAGCTTTGATCGCACGATGCGAATGATGATCGACGCGCGGCAACTGGGGCTGTCCGTGCAGGTCAACACGACGATCACCCGCCGCAATTCCGACCAGATCGACGATCTGGCAACGTTGCTCTCCACGCAAAGCATCGCGATGTGGTCGGTCTTCTTTCTGATTCCCGTTGGACGCGGGATTGATGAGGAGCGAATTTCACCGGAACAATACGAAGAGACGTTCAAGCGACTTTGGCTTCAAGCGGGTCGGCAGCAATACGGTATCAAAACAACAGAAGCTCCGCACTATCGGCGTTTTGTCTTGCAACGCAACGGAGATCCGTTAGCAGGGCCGCCGGTGGTGCAGCTTTCCAACCTGGCGCAACATGGCCAGGGCGACAAGCCGGCCGACAACCGGCCCCAGGCCTCGCGAGACCGAAGTCATCGAGCACCGCTCGGCGTTCGCGACGGCAACGGGATTATGTTCGTCGGCCATACAGGTGAGATATTCCCCGCCGGCTTTCTGCCAATCGAGTGCGGTCGGTTCCCGGAAAACTCGGTTGTCGACGCGTACCAAAATCACCCGACCTTCCGCGCGCTTCGCGACCCGGATCAGTTCGGCGGTGATTGCGGGATCTGTGAATACCGTTACGTTTGTGGCGGCAGCCGTAGTCGCGCGTTCGCAGTAACCGGCGATCCGTTGGCGGGCGAGCCCGATTGCGTGTACCAACCAGGACAGGTGCCCACGATCGAGGTGGGCGTGAGTGCGACTTGAAGACCACATTCCGCTGCGAGGCACACTGATGCTTGCTCCGAAGAAGCTCGACGCGAATTCCCGGCTTTGCTACGGCTATCAGTTTTGCATGGTGGCCATCGTCATACTTGCAACTTTCCTGTCGCTGTTCCGGGCGAGCCTGCTCGATGCTGCCGAAGGAACACGCCCCAAACGAATTGCTACGGACGAAACCTTCAAGGCGAAGGTCTTGCCGATCGTGCAGCAGTACTGTGTTGATTGCCATAGCGAAGACGATCCCGAGGGTGATCTGTCACTTCACGATTTCCGCGACGCCGAGCAGGTACTGCAAGACCGCGAGATGTGGGAGAAGGCGTTCCGGCTTTTGGGCATCGATGGGATGCCACCGAAAGACTACGACGAGCGGCCATCCCGCGCGGAGCGAGAGGCACTCGCCGAGTGGCTTGACCTGAAGCTGCACCATGTCGACTGTGATGTTGTGGACGACGCAGGTCAAGTGACAATCCACCGTTTGAACCGCACCGAATACAACAACACGGTGCGCGATCTGCTGGGCGTCGATATCGACCCCGCCAAGGATTTTCCATCCGATGACATAGGGCATGGCTTCAGCAACATTGCCAATGTTCTCTCGTTGCCGCCGCTGTTGCTGGAAAAGTACATCGGAGCTTCCGAGAAGATCGCCGCCGCGACGATTCTGACCGAAGATGGCGGCAAGCGGGGGCAGCGATTCGACGCCCGCCAACTCAAGGGCACCGGGGCAGCGCAGTCCGACGAGGATTGGGTGCGGATGAACTCGCAAGGTTCGGCCGTCTGTGAGAAAGAGATCAAACTCGACGGCCAGTACACCATCCGTGTCGAAGCTGAGGCCGATCAGGCAGGTCCCGATCCGGCGCGCATGGAAATCCGCATCGACGGCAAGTCGGTCAAGGTTCACAACATTGAGGGCCACCGCGAACCGAATATTTACGAATCCCGCCACGAGTTACGGTCGGGCCGGCGACGCATCGAAGCGGCGTTTATCAACGACTACTACAAACCCGAAGCGAAGAACCCTCGCGATCGTGATCGGAATCTCGCTGTCAGGTTTATCGAGCTTCAAGGGCCGACAGACGCCGCCCCGCCTGAAGTCCACCAACGAATCATCTTTACCAAACCGTCGGATAAGAAGACGCCCCGACAAGCTGGCCGCGAGATCTTGCAGCGATTGATGCCTCGCGCCTTTCGACGTCCCGTCGATAAGGCGGAAATTGATCGATTGGTCAAGCTCGTCGAATTCGCCGTCGAGCGAGGCGACTCGTTCGAGCGCGGCATTCAGGTGGCACTGCAAGCAATTCTCGTGTCGCCTCATTTCCTGTTCCGCGTTGAAGATGACTCGAAGTCGCGCGGTCGGCAAGCTCCGCTCGGTGATCACGAACTTGCCTCCAGGCTTTCCTACTTTTTGTGGAGCACGATGCCGGACGACGAGTTGTTCCGCTTGGCCCGGGAAGGGAAGCTGCATGAACCGAAAGTGCTGGACGACCAGATCGCCCGTATGCTTGCCGACCCGAAAGCCGACGCACTAGTCGACAACTTTGCCAGCCAGTGGCTTAACTTGAGCAATCTCGTCGAGGTTAAGCCGGACCCGAAGCTGTTTCCGGAATTCACGCCTCGGTTGCGGGCCGACCTGATCGCGGAAACGAAGATGTTCGCGAGGACGATCTTCCGCGATGACCGCAGCCTGGTCGATTTCCTCGACGCTGACTTCACGTTCGCCAACGAACGTCTAGCCAGACACTACGGGATCGCCGGTGTGAAAGGCGACACGTTGCGTCGCGTATCGCTGCCGGGAAATCAACGAGCCGGAGTTCTGACGCACGGTAGCATTCTGACGCTCACATCGAACCCGAACCGCACGTCGCTCGTCCGCCGTGGCGCTTGGATCTTGGACAATATCTTGGGGGCCAAGCTTCCCGATCCACCGGCGAATGTTCCTTCGCTGGAAGAAGGAGCCAAGGAGTCAGGTGCGACGTCGCTTCGCGAACAACTGAAGATCCATCGTGAATGGTCGAGTTGTGCGGCTTGCCACGATTCACTCGATCCGCTCGGTTTCGGCTTCGAGAATTTCGATCCGATCGGGCGCTGGCGGACCGAGGCCGAAGGCACACCGGTCGACGCCGGGGGTACGCTGCCCAGCGGCGAATCGTTCAGCGGGCCGACTGAATTGGTACAGATCCTCAAGAAACGCAAACGTGATTTCGTGGAGTTGGTAACCCAAAAGATGTTAACATATGCACTGGGTCGCGGATTGGAGATCCCGGATTCCTGCGCCGTTGATCACATTCTGGCCGATCTACAAGAAAACGACTATCGTTTCACAGTGCTCGTACGAGGGATCGTGCATAGCAAACCGTTTTTGATGCGGAGAACAAGCAATGACTAGACACAGCACACTGCCACGACGCACCTTCCTTAAAGGTCTCGGCACGACGATGGCATTGCCGATGTTGGAGGCGATGACGCCGGCCACCGCGACGGCGGCCGCAAACTCGTCGGCACCCGTTCGCATGGCGTTCATCTTCTTCCCGAATGGGGCGATTATCCCCAGTTGGAAGACCTCGGGAGAAGGAGCCGATTGGCAACTGTCGCGCACGCTGAAATCGCTGGCACCCCACAAAGATCAAGTGACGGTCTTCACCGGCCTGACGCAGCATTGGGGCCGGGCTAACGGCGATGGGGCAGGCGACCACGCTCGATGCGCCGGGTCGTTTCTGACGGGAGCCCACGTGGTCAAGACGGCAGGTGCGGACATCAAAGTCGGTGTGTCCGTCGACCAGGCTGCGGCAAAACTGATCGGCCGGGAGACGCGGCTACCGTCACTCGAGTTGGGAGTCGAGCGTGGCCGCAACAGCGGTAACTGCGATTCGGGATACAGTTGTGCATATTCGGCGAACATCTCGTGGAAAACCGAAAACACGCCGATGGCCAAGGAGATCAATCCTAAGCTGGCATTCGAGCGGTTGTTTGGATCCGCCGATGCCAAGAAGGGACAAACCGAACGCGATTTCTATCGCAAGAGCATTCTGGATTTGGTCGCCGAGGATGCGGCTCTACTTCGCAACCGGTTGGGAAAGAAGGACCAACGCAAGCTCGATGAATACTTCAACGGCGTCCGCGAACTCGAACAGCGAATCGATCGCACCGCAACCAAACGGACCGAAGTTCCCGAGTATGACGTTCCCGAGGGAATTCCACGCGAACTCGAAACGCACGTTCGCTTGATGTATGACATTATGGCACTGGGTTTCCAAACCGACACGACCCGGATCGCCACGTTTATGCTAGGAAACGCCGGAAGCAATCGCAGCTATCCGATGGTCGGTGTCAAAGGCGGCCATCACAGCTTGTCACACCATCGCAACGACACAAAGAAGATGGAAGACATTTCCAAGATCGATACGTATCTCGTATCGCAATTCGCCTACTTCCTTGACAAGTTGAAATCGGTTAGGGAAGGCGACCGCACGCTGCTCGACAACAGCTTGGTTCTCTATGGCAGCGCCATCGGCGACGCCAACCGACACACGCACCACGACTTACCCGTCGTGCTGGCAGGAAGCGGAGGTGGGCAAATCGAGACGGGTCGAGTGCGCCATTACCCGAAAGACACGCCGCTGAACAACCTGTTCGTCTCGATGTGCCGCATGGCGGGAGCGAACCTGGAGAAGCTCGGCGACAGCACAGAGCCGCTGGCGAACATCGAATCCTAGCAAGATGATCATCCAGTTCGGAGTGGCAATTGGGGGGTGGGTCAAGTTGCTTGGCCTTGCGATCAAACGACGGTGGCTTTGGACATGCCTAGTTCTCTTGCAACCTGGCTATTGTGAACGGGAGATCTCGCAATTTGACAAAGCCTTCTGAAGGTCGCGAACTTCCTCGTCGGTGACCAGCGTACGTTCGATGCGCAGGTACTCTAGCCTGGTAAGACTGGCGAGCGGCGCCAGGTTGCTGATTTGAGTTCCGTCGAGGTGCAAACGTTTCAGGTTTGACAACTTGGCCAATGGCGAAAGGTCGTTGATTTGAGTTTCGGCAAGACTCAGCCACTCCAGGTTCGACAAGTTGGCCAATGGTGAAAGGTCGTTGACTTGCGTGCCGCCCAGGTGAAGAAATTTCAACTCGTTTAACTTGGACAGTGGTGACAGGTCATGAACTTCGGCCGCGTGGGCGTCGACTCCCACCACGCTTTGAAAGTACTTATCGCCAATTTGTTCCCGAAGCCATGCTGGCCCCGGCGGTTTGGGTCTGCCGCTAGGTTGGCCGTCTCTATCAAGCTCCCAATCATAATGCTCTCCGCCGCCATTCTCCGTCAGCCATCCTACAACCGACCTCTGGTTGTTGGCCCGATTTACCTGTACGCCTAGCCAAGCACTGAACACAGTCAGTACGAGGAGCGTCGCTCGAAGGCTGAAGCGGAGAAAGCGGTGGCGTTTGGGTTTCGTTCCCATCGATTGATCTTGCGGTCGAGTGACGTCCCGTAGGGCCTACGATCAGACTCTCATTGATGTTCGGGCAACGAGTCACTTCGCAGACGTCAACTTGGCTGCTAATTTGCCCAGATTTCTCGCCAACGATGGCCTCGGGGTCATCACGTTTGCTTCGTTGCTGCGCCTGTTCTCACTCATACCACTCGATAATCTCAGATAATCGGACCTTGACATCCACAATCTGCGTGGTAGATTGACGAACAATATTCATTCCGGTACATATGTGCCTACCTGCCTGCCAGATCACAGTTTCTGCCCCCAGAGGAAACACCGATGCCCGTCTTCCTATCGCGGCGGTTCTTCACGTCGTTGTGTTTCGTTGTTGTAAGTTCTTCCATCGCATTTGGTGAAGACGAAACCACGACCGCGGATACCAAGGTCAGTTACTACCAACAGGTCCGACCGATTCTTCAGGCGCAGTGTCATGGCTGCCACCAACCGGCCAAGGCAGATGGCGACTACGTGATGACGACCGTGGGGAGGATGTTCGCGGGAGGCGAAAGTGAGGAGGAGGCGATCGTGCCGGGCAAGCCGGATGAGAGCTATCTTGTCACGCAGATCACGCCCGACGGTGGCGAAGCGGAGATGCCAAAAGAGAAGCCGCCGCTATCGAATGTTGAACTCGCCCTCATCAAGCGGTGGATCGAGCAAGGAGCGAAAGACGACACACCCAAAGGTGTGCAGCAACAGTACGACATGGACCACCCGCCTGCCTATTCTATGCCCCCGGTCGTTACGTCGATCGAGTTTTCCCCCGACGGAAAACTACTTGCAGTCGCGGGGTACCACGAAGTCCTGTTGCACAAAGCCGATGGTTCGGGCTTGGTAGCAAGGTTGGTTGGCGTGTCGGAGCGAATTGAATCGGTCGCCTTCTCCCCGGATGGGAAGCGCTTAGCGGTAACTGGCGGCTTGCCAGCTCGCATGGGCGAGGTGCAGGTCTGGGACATTGAGAAACGCGAGTTGACGCTCTCACTAGCGGTGACGCATGACACGGTTTACGGTGCAAGTTGGTCGCCGGACGGCAAGTTGATCGCGTTCGGTTGCGCGGACGACACGGTACGAGCGATTGACGCCGAAACTGGCGAGCAAGTGTTGTACCAGGGAGCGCACAACGGCTGGCCGCTCGACACGGTATTCTCTGCTAAGGGCACGCATCTCATATCTGTCGGCCGTGACCGTTCGGCCAAGCTGACGGAAATGGCAACTCAACGATTCATCGACAACGTTACATCGATCACGCCCGGTGCCTTGAAGGGTGGAATTGCCGCCGTCGATCGGCATCCGACAAGGGACGAGATCTTAGTCGGTGGAGCGGATGGCGAACCGAAGCTCTACCGCGTCTTCCGCACATCGAAGCGAGTGATTGGGGACGACGCCAACCTGATCCGGAAGTTCCCGCCGCTGAAGGGCCGAGTCTTCGATGTCGCGATCAGCCGCGACGGCAAACGGATCGCGGCGGGAAGCTGTATCGACAGAACGGGCGAAGTGCGGATCTACGCCTACGAATTCGACAGCGAGTTGCCCAAGGATCTGTTGGCAATCATGCAGAAGCGCGTTGCCCAACGCACTGCCGAGGAGAAGGAGAAGATCGCCAACTACCACACCAAGGGCGTCAAGATTCTGGCGGAAACAAGTTTGCCGCAGGCGGGCGTCTTTGCGGTGGCGTTTAGTGCGGACGGCAAGATTGTAGCGGCCGCCGGCTCGGACGGAATGGTGCGCCTGATTGACGCGGACAGCGGCTCGATTGTCACGGAATTCGTGCCCGTGCCGGTAGACTCGATGAGGGAGGTGGCCCAGAAGCAGGATCAGACGGATATGCTCCCGGTTGCTGCGGCCAAACCGCAACAAGCCGCCACTGGCGAATCCCTGCCTGAAGGTGAGAAACTTGCTTCGATTGAAGTCCAGCCAGCCAACATCAGGCTCGCCAAACGCTTCGACACCGCTCAGTTCATCGTGACCGGGCAGATGGAATCGGGCAACGTGATTGACGTCACGCGGCTGGTCAAGGTCGCCATATCAGCGGACATCGCCGTCGTCTCTCCGACGGGTCTGCTTCGTGGCACGGCGAACGGTCAGACCGACCTGACATTCTCTCTCGGCGACAAGAATGCCACGGCCATCGTCGAAGTTGCCGGCATCGATCCGGCCTTCAAGCTCGATCTGATTCGCGATGTGAATCCGGTCTTTGGGAAGGCGGGCTGCAACGCCGGAACGTGCCATGGATCGAAGAAGGGCAAAGGCGGTTTGAAGACTTCCATGCGAGGCAACGATCCGATCTTTGAAGTGCGGGCCTACATCGACGAATTGGCTTCCCGCAGAATTAACTTGGCATCGCCGGAGAACAGTCTCATGCTGTTGAAGGCAACCACACGTGTTCCGCATCAGGGTGGGCAAGTTATTGTCCCTGGCAGTCCGTATCACAAAATCATCCGCAAATGGATTGGCGACGGCGCGAAAATTGATGTGAATGCGCCGCGCGTTGCGAGTATCGAGATCTTCCCCAAGGACCGTATTCTGCAACGCCCCGACGCAAAGCAACAGTTCCGGGTCTTGGCCATGTACACCGACGGCGAGATTCGCGATGTCACGTCCGAAGCCCATATATCGAGCGGCAACATTGAAGTGGCCACAGCCGATTCCTCCGGTCTGGTCACGGCGCAGCGCCGCGGGGAATCGCCCATCCTGGCGCGGTTCGAGGGGAAATATGCCGCCTCGACGCTGACGATCATGGGCGACCGGGCCGGTTTCGCCTGGAAGGAGACTCCGGCGAACAACTTCATTGACGAACTGGTCGCCACAAAACTTCGCCGCACCAAGACGATGCCCTCCGAATTATGTACCGATGCTGAATTCCTGCGGCGCACGTATCTCGACTTGATCGGCCTGCCACCAACGGCCGACGACGTGCGCGCCTTCCTGGCAGACACGCGTGACACGAAGGTCAAGCGCGATGAACTGATCGACCAACTCGTCGGCAGCGATGACTACGTCGAACATTGGACGAACAAGTGGGCGGATCTGCTTCAGGTCAACCGCAAGTACCTGGCAGTCGAGGGAGCAACGGCATTCCGCAAGTGGATTCGCGACCAGGTCGCGTCCAACACGCCATACGATCAGTTTGCCTACATGATCCTTTCGGCGAGTGGATCGAATAAGGACAACCCGGCGGCATCGTATTACAAGATCCACCGCACGCCAGAAGACACGATGGAGAACTCGACGCATCTGTTTCTCGGTGTTCGGTTCAGTTGCAATAAGTGCCACGACCATCCGTTTGAAGGGTGGGTGCAAAACCAATACTGGGAAACGGCTGCTTACTTCGCCCAATTCGGGCTGAAGAAGGACCCGGCAAGCGGCAAGAAGGAGATTGGCAGAACGGCCGTCGAGGCGGGCAAGCCACTCTACGAGGTCGTCTTCGAGAAGACCGAAGGCGAGGTGCTGCACGACGAGACGGGCGCCGTCACTCCGCCCAAACTCCCCTTCGAGAGCCACTACGTCGCCGCGCCGAACGCCAGCCGCCGCGAGCACATTGCACGCTGGATGATCTCGCCTGGCAATGCGTATTTCGCCCGCAGCTACGTCAACCGAATGTGGGGATATTTGCTGGGACAGGGCCTGATCGAGCCGCTTGACGATATTCGTGCCGGCAACCCGCCGACGAATCCGGAACTACTTGCCCGTCTAACCGACGAGTTCGTTGATGGTGGCTTCGATGTCCAACATCTGGTCCGTACAATCTGCAAGTCGCGCACGTATCAAATGTCGATCAAGACGAACCGTTGGAACGAAGACGACACGATCAACTACTCGCACGCGAAGGCTCGTCGCCTGTCGGCTGAAGTGCTGTACGACGCTTTGCATAAAGTGACGGGATCTATCTCGAAGTTCCCGGGCGTTAAACCCGGGACGCGAGCGGCTGCGTTGGTCGACGTGGGCTTCAAGGAACCGAGCGGCTTCCTGGCCAAGCTCGGTCGGCCGCCGCGCGAGAGTGCGTGTGAATGCGAACGGCCTACTGGTATGCAATTCGGCCCTGTGATGGCGTTGGCCGCCGGATCGACAGTCGACAACGCGATCATTGACCCGAAAGGCGACATCGCCAAGTTGGTCGACACGGAAAAGGACGAAACGAAGTTGATCGGCGAACTGTTCATGCGAATTCTCAATCGTCCAGCGAATCAGGGGGAGATCAATGCGGCACTGGAGATGATGCGCACCCTGCCGGCCGAGCACGCTCAGCTTGTCGCGACCATGCACGAACACGAACAGAGTCTCGCCCCTATGATCGCCGAACAGGAAAAGAAGCGGCAAGCAGAGATCTCCGCCGCAAAGACGGCACTCACAGCTTACGAGACAGAGATTGCGTCGCGCGAGGCTGAGCTCGACAAGCAACACGAGGAAGCAATCGTCCAAGCTGATGCTGCCTTGCAGGAATACGAAGTGACGGTGAACGATCGACTTGCGGCCTGGGAAGCCAAAGAAAGCAAAGGCACTATTTGGACGCCGTTAGATCCGTCGGAGGTTTCCTCCACAAGTGCAACGACGCTCACCAAACAAGAGGACCTCTCCGTCGCCGCCACAAGCTCGAATGGTCTGGGGACATACACGGTCGTGGCCAACACCGAACTGACAGGCATTGCGGCCGTGCGTCTGGAGGCGTTGGCGGACGACCGGCAACCGAAGAAGGGACCGGGCCGTGCCCCGGATGGTAACTTCGTGTTAACCGAATTCGAGTTGTCTGCCGCGCCCAAGTCCGATCCCGGCAAAGCTACTAAGATCGGTTTGGAAAACGCTCAAGCCGACTTCAGTCAGGACGTCTACAACGTCGCAACTGCAATCGACGGCAACATGGCATCGACAGCAAACGGGTGGGCAATCTCCCCGAAGTTCGGCGTCAATCACCTGGCATCTTTCGAGTTGAAGCAAGATGTGGGCTACGACGGCGGTACGATCCTGACATTCCTGTTGCACCAGCAGTTCAGCAGCGGTCAACATTCACTTGGCCGGTTCCGATTGTCCGTGACCACTTCGACCGGGCCGATTCTGCTGGAGGGTCTACCAAAGACCGTGACTGACATCTTGGCCGTCGCGGCCGACCAGCGCGATGACAAACAGAAAGCCGATTTACTCGCATACTATCGCGGCGTAGACGGCGAATTGAAAAAGTTGCAAAACGCGTTGGCCAAAGCAAAGCAGCCCCGCGCGGTGGATCCGAAGCTGAAGCAATTACGCGACAAGCTGGCCGAAGTCGGTAAACCGCTGCCCGTCGATTTGAAGCTGGCGCAGCTGCGAGCGGACGCTAAGTTGAGTGAAACACTACTGAAGAAACCGCGGCTGACAGCCGCCCAGGACGTCGCCTGGGCACTGATTAACAGCCCGGCTTTTTTGTTCAACCGGTAATTGTCACGGAGGCCCACACCTGATTGTGGTCTCGTTTGGCAATCGTTTTAGTGCGACGGGAGAAGCGTTCGTTTAGCCCGACTTCCGGCCTTCGAATCAAATTGAAAGTACCAGTGGAGAATTGAACCATGCTCGTCATTCCTGGACAACTTGGCAAGGACGTTTGTGATCGCCAACTCGGTTTGACACGCCGAGATCTCTTGCGTGTTGGTGGTTCCGGTATGCTAGGGATCGGCCTGGGGTCGATGCTGCAGTTGCAGGCTGCTACCGCCAAGGCGGCGGGAGGTGCGACCGGAAATGGCACGGCGAAGAGCATCATCTTGATGTTCCTGCAAGGCGGCCCGAGTCATCTGGATCTGTGGGATCCGAAACCAAATCTGCCGGACAACATGGTCGGTCCGTTCAAGGAGATTTCTACGAAGTTACCCGGTGTGAAGTTCACCGAGCTGCTGCCACAGCTTGCCCAGGTGATCGACAAAGCATCACTCGTCCGTTCGATGAGCTACACACCGAGTGGGTTGTTCAACCACACGGCCGCGATCTATCAGATGCTGACCGGATACACGACCGACAAAGTTAGCGCATCCGGCCAGTTGGAACCTCCTAGTCCGAAGGATTTTCCCAACTTCGGATCGAATCTTGTTCGCCTGAAACCGTCGAACGTTCCGATGCTTCCGTTCGTCATGCTTCCCAGGCCGCTGCAAGAGAGCAACGTAGTTGGCAAAGCTGGAACGGCGGGGTTCTTGGGTCGGGGCTACGATCCATACTATCTGTATCCCTCCGGTGACGACATGAACATGAAGAAGATGGATGGGATTAGCGTCGACGATCTGCAGTTGCGTCCCCAAGTTCACGCCGGCCGGTTGCAGCGCCGTGCCCGACTTCGTGATGTCATCAACAAAGGTATGCCGGTTGTAGAGAAGGCAGTTAGCGATTACAAGTTGAACGAGTACTACGGTCGCGCCCTGGAGTTAGTGACATCTGGTCGTGCACGAGATGCTTTCGCATTAGATCGTGAGTCGACGCAACTTCGGGATCGCTATGGCCGCAATACGTTTGGACAAAGCTGCCTATTGGCACGACGCTTGATCGAAGCCGGCACGCGCGTCGTGGAGGTTGTCTGGCCCAAGGTTGCCAACTCGGACAACCATTCTTGGGATGTACACAAAGGGCTTACGAAGCGGCTGAAGGACCAATCGTCACCGATGCTCGACGCGGGGCTGTCGGCGCTGATCGACGATCTGGACCAACGCGGCATGCTTGAGGAAACAATGATCGTCGCGGTAGGCGAATTCGGTCGTAGTCCGGAACGAGGTGTCAGCACATCGGGCAACGATAACAGTTCCGACGGACGCGATCATTGGCCCTACTGTTACACAGCACTCGTTGCCGGCGGTGGAATCCGGCGCGGCTACGTCCACGGCGAGTCCGACAAAACCGGCTCCGCACCGGTCGACAACCCCGTGCATCCGCGCGAGTTGCTCGCCACGATCTACCACGCCTTCGGCATCGACCCCAGCATGTTGATGTACAACCACCTCAATCAGCCGCGCGAGCTGGTGAAGGGCTTTCCCGTGACGAAACTGTTTGGATGAGCGAATTTCAACGGATCAGGGCAACTGGCTGGCCAAGAGAACTATCTACAAGCCGCCACAGCTGGAACGGGCGCGCGGTATAAAGGCGCGCGGTAAAGGGCGCGCGGATTGGCACACAACCGCGCCGTGGCGCGTCGGTCTGCTCTTGCCGCAGAACTCGTTCAGTAACGTTCAGATGCAATCCGTCACGTTCAGACGCAAATAGCACGCCAATTCGGCCAAAGTGGACCCGCACCCCGTTCGCGTCCACATTTTTCGGAATAGAATTTGCTGTTTTGACGATGCAACTTTTTGGCTCCAAACGAGGCTCAAGAAATGGCGATTTCCCGGACCGTGGCGCAATGCCTTACTGTGTTGATGTTCCTGGCGATGCCTTCTATCACGGCTGCACAGCGGCCGATCCCCATCCCCAAGGACCAAATCAGTTCGGCGGGGAAGATCAAGGCGGTGCAGAACGGAGTGTTTCACGTCGCCAATGTGGGCGGCGATCAGTGGCTGTTGAAGATTGAAGCGCCGGCGAACGAGATAGTTTTGAAGGGGAAGGCCACACCCGAATGGTTGCGGCCTGGGATGCCAGTGACATTCCGCGGCACGTTCTTTAAGAATAAATCGGGCCAGCCACAAGGTGAAGCTCAAAAGCCGATTGACGAACTCAAAGTCTTCTCACTGCGGGAGGATTCGAAAGCGGGCCAGAAGGAAGAGGCTAAACGCGGTTCGTTCCTGACGGGTGGTCCCAAGAAGGATACCCCCATGGAATCAGCACCGTTCACCGTCACGGGAATACTAGTTAAGTACAAGGGCGGAAAGATGACGGTATCTACTGGCGAGACACAAATAAAAGCGCAAGTGGCCAGTGATGCGAAAATTGACGTTGACATCAACGATGCTCGCTTTGCCCGCGAGGGGGACGAGATCGAATTCGAGGGTTGGCATTACGTTGGCCAAAAGGAACAGATTCACGCCACTAAAGTCTGGATTACCGCCGCGCAACCGCTGGGTGAGAAAGACGCGAAGAAGCAAACGATCGCCAAGAGCGGCCAACCCACTCCGGATGCCGGTTCGGAAGAACAACAGATTGCGGCTCGTCAAATCCAAATCGCGATAGGCCGAGCACGAAAACTATACGATGCGGGAGACTACCCAAAGGCTGCTGGAGCGGTCGAATCGATCCTTACCGATTGGAACGCCCTCTTCGATTCCGGTGAAGCCGTCGCCGTGAAGTTGCTGCAGCCACGTTACAAGCAACTCAAACTTGTGCACGCCTTCCTCGAAATGGAAGGAGTGGACCTGCCGGCTCTACGTGAACTGCCCGAGGCCGCCGCAACACCTTAGGATCGTTCGAGGAATTACTGTCCGATAGTCGCCTTTCGCTCCGCGAAAGGAACGTGCTTTCGCGGAGCGAAAGACGACAATAAAAGATCGAACA
>NYXM01000207.1 GCA_002685655.1 Planctomycetaceae bacterium | reverse complement strand
GCTGGCGAAAAAGCGACCACGGAAGAAGCAGCCACGGAAGAAGCAGCCACAGAGGAAGCAGCCACAGAGGAAGCAGCCACAGAGGAAGCAGCCACAGAGGAAGCAGCCACGGAGGAAGCAGCCACGGAAGAAGCAGCCACAGAGGAAGCGGCCCCAGAGGAAGCGGCCACGGAGGAAGCAGCCACGGAAGAAGCAGCCACGGAAGAAGCGGCTCCAGAGGAAGCGGCCACAGAGGAAGCAGCCACAGAGGAAGCGGCCGTTGGCGACATGGCAGATGACGCGGTCGTCGCAGAAACACCTGTAGCCGTGAAGGGTGAAGAAGTAGCCGTCGATGGAGGAGGACCACAGGCAGAAGAAAAGGAGAGCACCGAGATGTAACAATTTATCGTAGCGGGAGTTTGCGGAACGTATCCCGTCACTCAGTTCCGCACTAATGAAAAGGAAGAACAAGAACGTGCCCATTCGGATTTATGCGTTAGCGAAAGAGCTCAAGGTTGACAGTAAGGACCTTGTCGATACCTGTGCAAGAGCAGGGGTTACCGGCAAGGGTTCTGCGCTCGCCAGCTTGGATGACACAGAGCTAGAAAAAGTTAAGGCCTACATTGCCGGTGCTGACAAAGCTGCTGCGGCCGCCCCCGCCGTGCCTGACAAGGGTGCACCTGTCCGCCCGAGCTCTACCGTCAGCCGTGGCATCGGTAAGGCTGTCGCCAAGAAGGCCGTGCCGGTCAAGCCTGAGAAAAAGGAATACACTCGGGATGACTACATTGCGCCGGTTGGAACGGGCAAGGTTAAAGTCATTGGGTCGCCTCCGAGCGAGCCGAAGAAAGAGCCCGTCGCGGACGCGCCGACCGAACCACCGAAGCCCAAGAAGCGGAGGGCACCAATCATCAGCCTGGCCAAGATGCCGGAGCTCAAACAGCCAACAACGCAAACGACTACGAGCGAGCCGGTAGCCCAAAAGCCGGAGATTCGCCTTCCTAAAGACGCGATTACGGGACACAAAAAGGGAGTTCGTGCGCCGCTTGAGCATCTCAGAAAATCGGTGGAAAAGGCCGCGCCCCCTAGCAAGGTGCCATCGGGCGGCAAGTCGCCGCCTTCAGGGCCCAAATTTGTCAGCCCGCAAGATGTGCCTGGGGAGGGCAAAGGGACTGGCAAAGGGGGACGCCGCGGATCGGCGAAAACCGGCGATGGCTTGGCAGGAATGGCCAGCGCCCGCGCGGATCGTCAAAAGGCTCGCAAGACACGCTCACCAGGGCGATCCACGGGGCGCCGTGACGACGAAGAGCATCGTCCCCGGCGGCGTCGGACGTTGACTCGCAAGGGCACCAATACCGCGGCACCACGCAAGGGAAAAGTCGCGTTGGAATTGCCCTGCACGGTCCGTTCGTTTTCCGAGGCAGCCGGCGTTGCCTCCGCACAAGTGCAGCGCTCTCTGATGGGGTTGGGTGTGATGGCCACGATTAATTCACAGATCGACGACGAGTACGTCGAATTGGTCGCGGGTGAATTGGGCGTCGAACTTGAATTCAAGCAGAAGGAGACGCTCGAAGACGCGATGATCTCGCAGCTCGAAGCACACGAAGACGATCCTGGTGCCTTACAAGCCCGTCCACCCATTGTCACGTTCTTGGGACATGTCGATCACGGCAAGACGTCACTGTTGGACAAGATTATTGGGATCGATGTCGTATCCGGCGAGGCCGGTGGGATTACGCAGCACATTCGGGCCTACCAAGTTCCCAATAATGGCCGGCCGATTGCATTTGTCGATACGCCTGGCCACGAGGCGTTCACCGAAATGCGAGCCCGCGGGGCCAACGTCACGGATATCGCCGTGTTGGTCGTGGCGGCCGATGACGGTGTGATGCCGCAAACCGAAGAGGCTATCAGCCACGCGAAAGCCGCCGATGTGCCAATTGTGGTAGCGCTGAACAAGATCGATCTGCCCGGTGCAGACGTGAATCAAGCGTATCAGCAATTGGCCGCTCGCGAGTTACTTCCCAGTGAGTGGGGTGGAGATGTGGAAGTCGTCAAAACGAGTGCGATTACGGGCGAAGGTATAGAAGAACTGCTGGAAACACTGCTGACAATCGCGGAATTGCACGAGTACACGGCCAACCCGGAGCGACTGGCCCAAGGCGTTTGCCTGGAAGCAGAACAAGAGCCAGGACGCGGTGTGATCGCAAAATTGATCGTCAGGGCGGGTACTCTGAGGGTTGGCGATGTGATTGTCTGTGGTGGCGCACACGGACGGGTCAAGGCGTTGTACGACACGTTGCAGCCGACTGTTAAAGTGACCGAAGCAGGGCCATCGATGCCCGTGAATGTGACAGGCCTGGACGTGACTCCACAGGCTGGCGACCAATTTCAGACCTTGGAAGATGTTTCGGTGGCTCGCCAAATCGCGGCTACTCGAGCGACCCGGAGTCATGCTCAAGGACTCAGTGGTCAAACGACAAGAATCTCGTTTGAGCGTTTCCAAGAGCTGCTTGCCGACGGCCAGCTAGGCAAAACCGATGAAGTCTCCACATTGAATCTCATCGTTCGTGCCGACGTTCAAGGTTCGATCGAAGCGATCATGAAGGAACTGGAGAAGCTGGAGCATCCGGAGGTCCAGGTCAAGGTCTTGCAAGCTTCGGTGGGTGGTATCACCGTGGGTGATGTCCAGCTGGCCAACGCTTCGAATGCCGTCATCGCTGGCTTCAATGTCATTCCCGACGAAGCCGCGCGAATGCTGGCGGATGATCGGAAGATCGAGATTCGCCGGTATGACGTCATTTACAAATTGACCGACGACCTGAGGGCGATGCTGGAAGGCAAGTTGAAGCCCGAAGAGCGAATTGTTGAATTAGGGCGTGCGTTGGTCAAAGCCGTTTTTCCGATTGGTCGTGTGGTAGCCATTGCGGGCTGTTATGTGGCGCAAGGCTCGATCCAACGGGGCTGCCGAATTCGAGTTAATCGCGACAACCGTACGATTGGCGATTATCCCTTGGACTCGTTGCGCCGTGAAAAGGAAGATGCCAAAGAAGTCTTGCGCGGGCTGGAGTGCGGGATCAAACTCGCTGGCTTCAACGACATTAAGCAAGACGATATTCTGGAGGCGTACAAGATCGAAGAAGTCGCCCGCACACTTTGATTTTCTGCCTAGTACCTTGCGACATGGTGACACGACCTTGGCACGACATAACGGCTTGCCAAACCTGTTCCTGGTGAAGTCATCTCCGCTCTTTTGTTGAAGCAATCATGAGTTCCCGACGCGTATTAAAGGCGGCCGAAGCGGTTCGTGAGGTAGTCAGCATGGCCATCTTGACGGAATTGCGAGATCCGCGAATTCGCAATGTCACCGTGACGTACGTGGAAATGGCAGGCGACATGCGCCAAGCCAAGGTGCATGTGTCGGTGATGGGGGACAAAACCCAGCAGGATCTTAGCCTGCGAGGTTTACAGAGCGCGAGCGGGTTTCTGCAACAAAAAGTAGCTCAACGCGTTGACACTCGATACACGCCTCGGCTCATCTTCGTTCTCGATCAAGGGATCAAGAACTCGCTCGAAGTCAGCCGAATTCTCGAAGAAGTTCTTCCCGCGGAGCCGGACGAGGCGGAACAGACGCAACCAATCGACCCGACGGATACGGACTGATCACGCATGAATGTACCTAATCGCGCAGCACTGATTTCAAAAACTCACAAAGTCCTGAAGAAGCACTATAGACCGGTGCAACCGCAGTCGGAACGTACGGTGCTCGAGCACTTGCTCTATGCTTGCTGCCTGGAGAATTCACTTCACCAGGACGCAGACGACGTCTTTGCCAAGCTCTTGGAGAGTTACTTCGATTGGAATGAAATTCGCGTTACGACCACTCGAGAACTTGCCTCGGCAATGTCAGGGCTGTTGGACCCTTCTGACTCTGCGAGGCGACTCAAGGCAACTCTGCAAAGTGTGTTCGAAACGCACTATTCCTTCGATCTAGACTTTTACAAAAAACAAAATCTGGGAAAGGCAGTCAAGGAGTTTGAACGGTTGAAGGGAGTCACTCCATTTTCTATCGGTTACCTCACACAAAACGCCTTGGCGGGCCATTCGATTCCCGTGAACGAAGGTGCATTACAAGCATTCTATGTGCTGGGGGCCGTGAACGAAGCCGAAGTGAAGAAAGGGCGCACTCCCGGTTTAGAACGCGCTATCCCAAAAAGCAAAGGTGTGGAGTTTGCTTCGTTGCTTCATCAGGTGGGCGTTGATTTCAGAAAGTCGCCATTTTCCAAAAACGTTCGTGCGATCTTCTTGGAGATTTCGCCAGATGCGAAGGAACGTCTACCGAAACGGCCCGCGAAGAAATCAAAGTCGGTAACGAAAAAGCCCTCGGGGACCGCCAAGAAAGCACCGGCCAAGGCGAGTGCCTCTGCAGCTAAAAAGAAGAAGAAAGTCGCTAAGAAAGCTGCCACACCGGCAAAGAAGAAGGCCTCTACGAGCAAGGCTCTGAAGAAGAAGAAGCCTCGCTAAGCGGAGTTTGCCTGCTCCCCTTGGCGCGGTGACTCACAAAGGCCTCGGAAGACGGTCTCGCAACTGACGGCGGGGCACGTCCCGCCTGCCGAAAACTCGTTATGGCTTGCCGCGACAGACTGCCTTAACTTTCATTTGTTGCTTGACACAAGCCAAGCTCATGCGTTCTGCCTTGGTGCCAGAGATTTATCTTTGTTAGACTTGGGGTGGTTGTCGGTCGTGGTCCGCTCTTCGTCGAAAACGCTTGAGGTGAATACAGAATGGTCCGGATTGTCCCTGTTCCGATGCGATTGTACCGGCCTTTGTTTGTGAACCGGCGTCTGGTGGTTGGGGTCCTGCTGTCGTCAGTGCTGGGCGCGATGGCGTCGGCAGCGACAGTTTCCGCTGAGCCCCCACAAGATCGAACGATTACCGAGGATGTCCCTGAACTTCTGAAGCCACGTCAGGCTCGTACGGAGGCAGAGGAGGACTTGTTGACATCTGGTGCCCATTTCGCCCAAGCGAGGTTGTATCTGCAGCGCCAAAATGAGGCGCTGGCGCTGAGGCATTTTCAACGCGCTTGGCGATTCAATCCCGATCGAGTTGCGTTGTTGGATCAGGTTGTCGCTGTGGCCAGCGAATTGGGGCGCAACGAACAGGCCGCCAGGTACGCCATCTTGTCGGCCGAACGACGTCCGCGAAACGCGAGGCTGCTCATTCAACTGGGCGGATTGCTCGCCCAACAAAATGACGCGGCCCGCGCCCTGCGGATGTATGAAAATGCGGTCGAGCTACAGCGGGAAGAAAAAGTCACTCCACAATCAGTCGCGGTCCGCATCGAAATGGGGCGTCTGTACTTCTTGAACGAAGACTTCAAGAACGCCGCCCAGATGTTTTCCGCGGTCCGTGATGCGCTCGACGACACGCAAGTTTTGACCGATCAACAACGCAAGGCATTGTTGCCCAAACCACACGCCCTTTACAGTCTGATAGCAGCCAGCTTTTTGAAAGACGAGCAGTTGGACGAGGCGGCGGTGATGTTTCGGAAAGCGGATTCATTCGAAGCGAATCCACCGCAGCTGGACTTTCACCTTGCCAACATTGCCGTACATAAAGGCGCATTCCAGGAAGCTCGCGAGCTGCTCGACCGGTATCTCGATTCCAAATCCACCGCCGGTGGTGTTGAACCTTATCGTGTCCTGCGGAAGGTCTGTAAACTCGAACACGCAGACGCCGACGATGCGGAATCAGCATTTCTGATGGAACTGCGCCGGCGTCACGAGGGCGATCCAGAGAATTTACCGCTAGGCTATTTTTGGGCAGGCGAGCTGTTGGAGAGGGACGACTTGGAAGAAGCCCAGGGGTTGTATGTCGACTTGCTAAAACGGCAGGCGACGGCCGATGCATACATTGGGCTGGCGGAGATCTATCGACGCCAACAGAACGTAATGAGCCTGTTGGGGATCATCGAGCAAGTGGCCGCGCAGACGGAGTCGTTGGATGTGCTGGCAGATGAACTTGCACGGACAATTGAAAACCAAGAGTTGGTCAAGCAATTGCTCGACCATGCTCGCGACAAATGCAAGGATGCGTCGGCGAAAGTCCGTCATGCAACGGCTTTAGCCGCCGCACACTTGGCGATCGAGACGAAACAACTGGAGCAGTTCGATGCGTTCGCAAGTATTGCCGCCGACGCGGCGGGCGACGAAAAAGCCCAAGTCCTGGAACAGTTGGGCCTCGCGGTTTTTGTCGCCGAGGACGCCCAACGCGCTGCGCGGTTGTTTCAGGCGGCGCTGGACGAGGACCCTGACGAGAAGGCAGCAAGTACACTACAGTATTATCTCGCCGGTGCGTTGCAATTCGCCGGCGATACGGAGGCGGCGTTGGTTGCATCCACGCGGGCCGCTGAATTGCGCAGTGAGTCTCCGCGATTCGCCAGCCGCAAGCCATGGATTCTCTACCAAGCGAAACAGCATGAGCGGGCCGAGCGTCTCTACCTGGAGTTGATCGAAAAGTATGAACCGAACTACGATACACCAGACGTACGAGATGTCATTCGCGACGCACGACTGATCCTGTCGAACATTGCCGTCGAGCGTAAGCAGCTACCTCAGGCAGAGGAATGGCTGGCACAGGTGCTTGACGAGTTTCCAGAGGACATTGGCGCGAAGAACGACCTGGGGTACTTGTGGGCGGACCAAGGAAAACACCTCCAGCGCGCGTTGGTGATGATCAAGAAAGCAGTGGAGGCTGAACCGGAAAATATTGCCTACCGTGACAGCCTGGGCTGGGTATATTATCGTCTCGGGCGGTTTGCCGACGCCATCAGAGAATTGAAGATCGCAACCGCTGGTGACGAACCGGACGGCGTCATTCTGGATCACTTGGGTGATGCGCATTTGAACGAAAACCAGCCTGATCAGGCGGTTGCCGCCTGGCAAAAAGCTCTGTCCGCCTTTCGCAAAGCGGATCACGTCGATAACCTGCCCGCGATTGAAGCGAAGATCAATAAACACAGCAAGGATTGAGAAAAAGCGAGGATATTTCAGTATGGCAGGACATTCCCATTGGGCCGGAATCAAGCACAAGAAAGCGGTCATTGATAACAAACGTGGCAAGCTTTGGAGCAAGATTTCAAAGGCGATAATCATCGCCGCTAAAATGGGCGGAGGGGATCCTGAAGCGAACATTCGATTACGGTTGGCGGTTTCCGACGCGAAGGCCGCGAACATGCCCAACGACACGATTGCGCGGGCCATTAAGAAAGGAACCGGTGAACTGGCGGGAGGCGATGTCGAAGAAATCCTCTACGAGGGGTACGGACCTAATGGTGTTGCGATTATGTGTGACATTATGACGGACAACCGCAATCGTACGGCTCCGGAAGTGCGCAAATTGTTTGAAGTCAACGGTGGAAAACTGGGCCCGACCAACTGTGTTGCTTATTTGTTCGAGCGGAAGGGGCTGTTCGTATTTGCAACGGAGGATGCGGACGAAGAACAGTTGATGGAAGTCGCGCTGGAGGCAGGCGCGGAAGATGTTCGCACGGAAGGCGACAAGATTGAGGTCCTGTGCGACCCTGACGCATACACGACCGTCGTGGAAGCGCTTGCGGCCGCGGAGTTGAATCCGGAAACCAAAGAAGTAACCCGTATTCCGAACAACACCGTCGAACTGGATGCAAACGCCGCTCGCAAAGTCTTCAAGTTGCTAGAAGCACTCGACGATCATGACGACGTGCAAAACGTGTCCGCCAATTTCAGTGTGGATGATGCGGCGTTGGCCGAGTTGGCGGAAGGCTAATTCCGAGCTTGTCACAGGCTTGTTTGTTCACCACGTTCGACTCGACCGTGGCCTTGTGGTGCGCCCGCTGGTCGACCGTAGTAGTACCCTTGCCCAAGCTGAAAGCCAAGCTGAAGACAGGTGTCACTTTCTTCCTCGCATTCCACGCCTTCAGCCAACGGGATGATACCCAAATCGCTGACCATCTTGACGAGTGTGGCAACCAATTGCTGATGTTGTTCGTTAGCAATGTGAATGTCATGAACCAACGAGATATCAAATTTCAGAAATTCGGGACGAACCCTGACGAGTTCGGCGAGTCGGGCTCTGCCCGCACCAAAATCGTCGTAGGCCATGGTGATGTCGAGATCGTCCAGACACGCTCGCAATTCGACCATCATGCGTTCGTTTGTCACGGCTCCCTCGTGAATCTCGAGGGTGAACGGCCGGGTTGGGTTGGCATCGCGAACCGCTTGCATGGATTCGGCAAGCCCCGATTCGGCAAGTTCCGCGGGGTGCGTGTTTACGAACAGATGCGGCTCGTCAGGGAAGGTCAAGCTGTGTTGGATCCCCTCCCAACGCAACATTCGGCTAAGCTGGACTTCCAGATTTAGCTTGGCCGCGGCACCGAACATGGCAGCAGGCGAGGTGATCCCGACCAACGGGCTCCGCCCCAAGACTTCGTAACCCAGCAACTCGCGCGTGGCGACATCAACAACCGGTTGGAAGAACGGTGTGACCTGACGTTCTGACATGAGTTTGTCAAACTGCACCAGCGCAATTGCCTGATCGTAGACGTCTTCAGCCAACGTTTGCGCACGGACTTCACCACTTTGTCGTCGAACTCGAACAGGAACGTCGGCAAACTGAATCAAGTCGTCAAACTCCAGACGAACTTCCGATTCTAGTCGGCGCCCGTTGACGAACGTGCCGTTGGTGCTGGATAGGTCCCGTAGAATCAGTCCTTCTGAATCGCTGCGGATCTCCGCATGGAAGCCGGAAACGGTCCGAGACGGCAAACAGAGCGATGCTTCAGGTTTGCGTCCAATCAGGAACGGCAACGCAGTGATTGCGATATGCGTCATCTCGGCTCCCGCCCCGATGTTCCCGACCAGGAACCAAGCTGACGCATCGCCCTCAGGCACGGTGGCAGTCTCGTTTGCAGGCAGCACTTCCATTTCCATACTCCGGATTTCTCAGTCTTCCCCAAACGTACCCCATAAAACACCGTCTGTTGCTTCACGACATCACGACGTCCGAGATCTACCTCCAGAAGTTCAGGCGATTCTGCTGATCCAGTACGAAACGACCGGCGGTATTCGGCACCTACGCTGACATCCTGCACAGTCCGGCAATAGTCGCGACTAGAGGACGAGCGGTCCGATGATGGCTGTTCTAACGATTGTGCGTCGTGCCGAGCGGCACGTCGATTCTATGGGGTTTCGTGAGGTACCTTTGCGAAGAGTGAGGCTGCGCTTTGGCAGCGGACCTGAATTTACGGTGAAGCCAAACGTCTAGGAAATGAATGCGCAGTCTTGCGATTCACCCTTTCAGAAACGGTGATTGAGCAAATGACCACTGAGACAACTGAATTAGAAGGCGATTTGCTGGCCTCATTGCTTTCAGATGAGACGTTCCTGCCGACTCAGCCGAGGGCGCTGGTGGAGACGGGGTTGCCGACTCCATTCGTTGAGTCACTGCTTATCAAAGTGCTCGCTTCGGTGGGCACATGCAGCGGGCGCAGGTTGGCCGATCAGATCTGCCTGCCGTTCGGATTGTTGGAAGATGTCATTCAGTCGTTGCGTACGCGGCAACTGTTGGTGCACGCGGGTTCGGCAGCTTTCAACGATTATTATTATGCCCTGACCGACCAAGGAAACGCCGCAGCACAACGAGCGCTTCGCGCCTGTTCGTATATCGGGCCGGCACCCGTCCCGCTGATGGACTACGTGATCTCCGTCGAAGCGCAGTCGATCGCTGCGGAATCGCCAAGGCGGGAAAAGTTGGCTGCCGCATTCAAGGGTATTACGGTCGAAGAGGAACTGCTCGACCAACTCGGGCCGGCAGTCAATTCTGGTGCCGGCATGTTCTTGTTCGGCGAGCCCGGCAATGGCAAGTCGACATTGGCCCACCGAATCACTCAGTGTTTCGGACAGGAGGTTTGGGTCCCACACGCACTGATCGAGCATGGCGAGATCATCAAGGTCTACGATCCTTCGTACCACCATGAAGTAGGCGTCGACTCGCGAGGATTGATCAAGACGCATGATTTTGATCGTCGTTGGGTGCGGATTCAACGGCCGACTGTCGTCGTCGGCGGCGAGCTGACCATGGACAACTTGGAGATTCGTCACGATCCCCACAGTCGAGTAGGTGAGGCTCCATTGCAGGTCAAAAGCAATTGCGGTTGCCTGGTGATTGACGATTTTGGCCGCCAGAGAATCGCCCCCAGCGAACTGCTTAATCGTTGGATTGTACCCCTGGAGAACCGTCATGATTATCTCACATTGTCTTCTGGAAAGAAATTCCAAGTGCCGTTCGAACAGCTGATCTTGTTCTCGACGAACCTGGAGCCATCCGAGCTTGTCGACGAAGCGTTCTTGCGACGGATCCCATACAAGATCGAAATCGGCAATCCCAGTGAAGAGGAGTTTCACGAGCTTTTTCAGTTGTACGCGGTGGAATCAGGATGCACCTATCAACATCAGGTCGTCGAGCAGTTGTTGGCGACGCATTACCGACCGAATGGAAGAGCTATGCGGCGTTGCCATCCCCGTGACTTGCTCAAGCAGCTGCGGAGCTTTTGCACCTACCACGGCCTCCCTTTTGAAATGCAGACCGAATACCTGAACCGAGTTGTTGGATGTTACTTCACGATGGTCTTGAAGTAGTAAATCCAGCAGCGTGCCGGCCCCCGTAGCGAACGAGTGACCTTATGGAAACCCTCCCCAAGGACGTACAAACAATCGATCTTCGCGAGCCGATACCCGGCTATCTGTTGGGAGAACGATTGGGTGCTGGAGGGTTCGGCGAAGTGTGGCGCGCCACTGCGCCGGGTGGATTGGCCAAAGCTGTCAAAATTGTCTACGGCCATATGCAAGGCGATCGTGCCGCACAAGAGCTAAAGGCGCTACAAAGAATCAAGGAAGTCCGCCATCCCATGCTACTGTCTCTGGAGCGGATTGAATCGGTCGCCGAAAATCTGGTAATCGTGATGGAATTGGCCGATGGCAGCCTCCGCGACCGGCTGGCAGAGAAAGAGGCGGCTGGCCTGCTCGGGATTCCTCGTGAAGACTTGTTGGTGTATCTCAGAGACGCCGCCGACGCGATGGACTACCTGGTTGAACATCATTCGCTCTTGCATTTGGACATCAAGCCAGAAAACCTCTTACTGGTTGCCGACCGAGTTAAGGTCGCCGAGTTTGGTCTGATGCGAGAGTTGGGTGATGTAAACTCTTCACTCATCGGTGCGATGACTCCACTGTATGCCGCTCCGGAACTCTTCGACGGCACGCCCCATCGGCACAGCGACCAATACAGCCTGGCGGTCGTCTACCAAGAATTGTTGAGCGGCCAACCGCCATTTGCCGGTCGCACTCCCGCTCAGTTGATTTCTCAGCATCTACATAGCCAACCGAACCTGAAATCGTTGCCGACGTGTGATCAACCGATAATCGCTCGGGCACTGTCCAAGGTCGCCGAACGACGCTTTCCTAATTGCCGTGCACTCATTGAAGAGCTTGTCGATGCACCGCGAGCTGTAGAGCGAACGCAACCTCGTCGAACGCCGGGGGATGCAGCCCAAGGCGATCGGTCATGGCGTGGTGCCGGTTGTACGACTACTCGCAAGCTTGGCGGGCTCCCCGAAACCGACCTGGTCTCATTCGTGTATCCCGTGTCTACCGATGTTCGGAATCTGCCTCCAATCAAGCTCCAGGCCGATCCGGTGTACGCACGGCCGACGCTGTTTGTTGGTGTCGGCGAGATGGGAACACGTGTCCTCTGTGACCTCAAACAACAACTTTGCAACAAGTTCGGCAATGTCGACGAGATTCCAGCCATGCAGTTTCTGGCTCTCGAAACGGATCCACAAACGTTCGCCCAAGTGTCGTCGGAGAGTAATGGGGGAGGCTTGCGGTTCCACGAACTGCTGCACTTGCCCTTGAAGAACCCGCAGGACTACCGTGCCAAATCCAGTTTGCTGCTGGAATGGATGAATCGTCGATGGCTGTACAACATTCCGCGTTCGCGTACGACCGAAGGAATTCGCGCCCTTGGAAGACTGGCGTTTGTCGATCATTTCGGACTGATCGTCGATGCGCTACACACGGCACTCGCCACGGCGATCGCACCAGATTCTTTGGAAGTAACAACCAGACGTACTGGACTAAATTTCTCGGCCGGACCTCCGCGCGTGTTTGTTGTTGGTTCGACGACAGGGGGGACGGGCAGTGGAATGTTGCTCGACTTGGGTTACACGCTGCGCACGCTGTTCAAGAAAATGGAGATCGCAGACGAACAGTTGTGTGGCATCTTGACTTGTGCGACGCCTCTGCGTGCCAAGGCCAGGGATCTGGCTGTCGCCAACACCGTGGCGTTGCTCGGCGAGCTCAAGCAGTTTTCTGGGGACCGCTACCCGGGTGAGCCTGCGTGCGATCTGCCTGCCTTCGAAGGACAAGCCCCTTTTGCCAATACGTACTTTCTGTACCTTGGTGAGTCTCCTGATGAAACCGCATTCCGACAATCGGCAGCAGACATATCCAATTACCTATTGCTGAGTACGGTGACACGCGCAGCATCGTTCTTCGAGCAATGTCGGGACGAGTCCAATGCGACGGGGCACCAAGAATTCGCCGTCACTCGCACGTTTGGGATGAGCCGGACCGATTGCCAGGCGACTAATATCGTGTCGAGCGGGGCAAATGTGCTGGCCGGGGCATTGTTCACGCAGTGGGCGCAATACGACAAGGACCCGCGACAATCGAATCCACCCAATCGAAACAGTGTCGAAGCCAAGGCCCATGCACTAGCGGAAAAATTCTCAGAAATGTTTGGCCTGACAGAGACGCGCACCGTCGAGGAGGGGGTGTTGCTAATCCGCGAGGAACTCGGCCAAGACACTCGTCAGTTCATTCACAAATCGCTGAATGACATTTGGATGCAGTCATTGCATTTGAAATCGGACGAACGCATTCGAGACGCGGTGGAGACGGTCGATCAACTGATAGGTGCGTCCAGGGAGTTGTCTACGGCAGCCCATGCGAAATCACTGTCCGCAATGCTCGACCGGCAGCTCGTGTTGAACAGCCAGCAAACGCGGGTCGCCTTGCAGGACTGGTTGGCAAAGCTGGTCGACACGCCGGCTCTTAGGGTGGTCGGGGCCAGGTACGCTTGCTCTTGGCTGATTCGCCATTTCGAGCAGCTCGAGCGAGCCGCCAGCGAGCAACTCGACCGATTGATGAACGACATCAGCCGACTCCAATCGAGCCTGCAGAGTGCAGGTTCAGATCACTCGGAAGATACCAAGGAACGGACTCTGGTGGGCATGAACTCGAAAGTGTTCCGAGATTTCTTCGACTATGCGACTGCGATGCTACACATCACAATCTACCGTCGCTCAAATCGGGCGCGGCAGTTAATGCGCGAGGTTCTATTGGACACTGAACGGCGATTGCGCAGCTTGTCGCAGAGCCTGCAGGTGTTGGCTGATGAGTTTCCTAAATCAACCCACGACTTGACGGCCAATCTTGATCCCGCCAAGTCGCGCCAGTACCCGAGTGCATTTCAGAATCGGCTACCGCAACTTGTCGTGACGTTAGACCGGGCGTTGGAACGTACTCATTTGGGGCAGTTGCTGGTGATGGACGAGTTGGCAAAGGGAGGAGTGATCGATCTTGAAAACCTCTCTCGCAGTGTAGTCAAGCACGCGGAGACAGTCTTGCGTCGGCATTTTCAAGGGGTCGCTGCTGCCGAGCTGGATGAGCAAGGATCGTATGACACGGAACGACTCAAAGAATGTGTCAATCGCGCGTTGCCGCATTTGATTTCCTACGGAGGTGCCAAACGTGCGTTAGTCATACTCCCGACCAATGGTGGGCTTGACGCGGCGACACTGAGCCAGGATGCGCGACTGGCCGAGGAGTGATAGCGATCACATAAAACCAGCCAGTATCGATCATTGAAGGCCGACCACTTTTCCTTCGGGTCTACTTCTTCATTTTTCCTTCTGATCGTTTCCT
>NYXM01000158.1 GCA_002685655.1 Planctomycetaceae bacterium | reverse complement strand
GGAGACGATTTTCACTGACTGGCAACAGTGAAACAAAACTGCCCTCCAAAAACTAGCTCAGTTCACCAGGAAATGCCAACTTTGGCGCGGCCTAGGGTGACTGCCAGACTTTGGCAATCTTTTCCGCTCAAGGCGGCGATATCGATTTTGCGGATTTGAACGATAAAAACTCAACCGCCCGCCCTGTACGCGCCGATTTCTGATCGAGAACGATGCCGCGCACTTTGCGAGCAACGCTAGCGACACTGTGAAAGGAATTTGGCCGTGACGGTACGGAATGAACGAAGCTCGTTGTTCAAAGCCCTCAGTGGACTCGGGTGGCCGCTGGTCATTGGTGCGGCTGCGTGTAGCGTGTTCTATGTCCTGATCTTCCAAGGACCTCTAAACACCGAGGCGATGAATCGATATTTCGCGTCGCACCCGGTTTCACTGTTTGCCACGGGGATGTTCTTTGTTGGACTGGCCGCCTTGCTCATCAAGTTCGCCGATGTCTGTGGACAGTACCTGGTCTTTTCACGAGTCAACGTGGATCTGTCGGCTGAGGGAGAATCGTCGATCGATGCCTGCCCCCGCCTGTTGGACAATCTGGATGAACTGCCCAAGTACATTCGTCAAACATATCTAGCCCAACGTTTCTGTAATGCAGTGGACTTCGTCGATCGCAAGCAATCAGGCGAAGGTCTCGACGAGGAGCTCAAGTACTTATCCGACGTCGATGCCGCTCGGCAACAGGAAAGTTTTTCACTGGTCCGGATCATTATCTGGGCCACACCCATGCTCGGTTTTCTGGGCACGGTTATCGGTATCACCAAGGCGCTTGGCGAATTAGGCGCGCAATCCGAACTGCTGGCCACCGACCCAAATGCCGCCATGCAGTCACTTCTGTCTGGGCTGTATGTGGCCTTCGACACAACGGCACTTGCACTCTGCCTTTCGATCGTGTTGATGTTCATTCAGTTTTTGGTCGATCGCATCGAAACGCAGTTGCTAATCAACGTTGACGATCGCGTTCACGACGAACTCGTTGGATGTTTCGACATCGGGAACGGCTCCGAACCGCAGTCCGCGTCCTTGCAAGCGATGGCCAACGCCGTCGTCACCACAACGGAGAAGATAGTCCGCTCGCAGTCCGAACATTGGCATTCGACCATCGACCACGCCAACGACAAATGGAACCAGATGCTGAAGTTGTCTGGCGAGACTATCAGTAATTCGCTTACCCAATCGCTGGACGCTTCTGTGCAGAATCTCAGTCAATCACTGGCCAAGGCACATGCGGACACTGACGAGAAAATGGGGCTCCGCTGGGAACAGTGGCAGACGGCATTATCTGCCAACGCGAGGCTGTTGTATTCGCAGCAACAGGAACTTGTCCGTCAAAGTGAGATCATGTCGAAGGTGCTGGACGCTACCGACACCGTCACGTCGTTGGAACAGAAACTGAATGACAACTTGCAGGCACTCGCGGGTGCGAAGAACTTCGAGGACACCGTGATGAGCCTGGCGGCGACAATCCATTTGCTGAACTCGAGACTCGCTGTGCCAACCGATTCCGTTCATCGCGTGGAACTCCAGTCCTCCAATGTTAGGCCGTCCGACGACGCTGGCCAGACTCTCGAACAGCATGTGGAGCAGGCCAATCCAAACCAGGCCAATCCAAACCAGGCCAATCCAAACCAGGATCGTGCGGCATGACGCGGCGAACCTACCGCAAAACGCAGATTACCGTCTCCCTGTTTCCGTTCTTGGCGGTGCTGATCTGCATGATGGGTGCCCTCATCGTTCTGCTTGTGCTGGTGGTCCAGCAAGCCCGCGTGTACGCCACCGTGGCGATGGACGATGGTCCGACCGCCGAAGAACTGGATCAGGCCGAAGAACTCAAACTCGCTCGACAAGACCACCAGTGGCGGCGGGAGATTCTCGATCAACAACGCTTGGAGATGACCAAGAAACAAGCCGATCATCGGTTGGAACTTAGCCATCTGGAAGATCACATTCGGCGTCTGGAAGAAAAATGGAAACGGCTCCAGGCCGAAGCCAAGAGCCTTACGGCCTCTGCCGAGTCGGACGTGCAGTCGCGTGAAAACGCCAGTGAAGAACTCGCGCGACTCCGCCAAGCGATCGGTCAGGCCCAACAGCAATTGGACGAAGCCAAACTGGCAGCTGAACAGCATCCTCGGTCATTCGCCATCATTCCCTATCGTGGCCCACACGGCACACAGCGTCGTCCGATCTTCATTGAATGTACGGCGCGTGGCATCGTGTTGCAGCCCGAAGGTCTGGTCATCACAGGTGCGGACCTGAACGGCCCGCTCGGACCTGGCAATCCGCTTGACGCCGCACTTCGTGCCACTCGCGAATACCTGGCTGCCAACGGTGTGGTCGGTGAAGCGGGCGAACCTTACCCGCTGCTGGTCGTGCGACCTGACGGCACCGAGGCATATGGCGCGGCGCGAAATGCGATGAAGACTTGGGACGACGAATTCGGATACGAATTGATCGAAGCGGACGTGCAACTCGAATACCCCGCCGCCGATCCAGTCCTGCGAGAGCTGATCATCCGATCGTTAGCCGATGCGCGACAGCGCCAGGCAATTCTGGCTGCGGCAATGCCCAGCCAGTTCGGGGGCCCGGGAAGTGGTAGAGGAAGTGGCGCGGGGGGCGGTTGGGGTGGCTTGGTGGCAACGCATCGCGGCGGATTCGTCCCGACGCATCAGGCCGGCACCCGTCAAGGCGGACGAGGTGGTACTGGCGGAAGCCGAGCAGCAACGGGCCAGTCCGATGGCAGCAGCGCCGATCCTCAACAAGACTCTGCGACGGAACGAGCCAACGACGGCCGCACGCAAAATCAAAGCCAGCACGCAGAACAGGAATCCAACCCGCAGCGCCGCGGCGGTCAGACATCTCCCCCCGGGAAACAACCGGGTGGCCAGGGCGGCACCAACCGCAGAGGATCGGCATTGGGTGCCGCGATGCGTGGACCCCGCGGTGCGAACTGGGCACTGCCCAAGGCGTCGCGCAACGCCACCGGCATCACTCGCCCAGTGCGTGTCGCATGTTGGCCCGATCGATTGCTGATCCTGCCCGACCAAGGCGACCAACGCAATGCGCGAACCATCACCGTCGACAACAACCTGGCCGAACAGATTGACGAATTTGTCTCTCAAATCTGGAGGCACACCGACAGTTGGGGACTCGCGTTGGTCGGCGGATTCTGGAAACCCGTCGTGAACGTCGAAGTGGCACCGGGTGGCGAGGCCATGTTCATCGAACTGGAACGATTGATGGAAGGTAGTGGCTTGGAAGTGAAAAGGAAAACCTGGTGACGCGCACGAGAAAAGGCAACCAGGCCGAGGCACCTGGTCAAGATTCGTTTCTAGATATCGTGGCCAATCTGGTGGGGATCCTGATCATCCTCGTCATCGTGATTGGAGTGCGCGCCAGAGACGTGTTGCTCGAGGCGGCTCCCGTTGCCGATACGGAGGTCGTTCACCCCAACCTTGCCGGACTAACCAAGGATGCCGAAACCGCACTCAGAGCAGCAAACGCCGTCGAAAGTGACATCCTCGACCTGGAAGACAAAATCAAACGCCAGGACTTGGAGATCGCGATTCGGCGGCAGGAACGCGGAAAAGTCCAAATGCTCGTCGCACAAGCGGATCAAGCCATCGCCGATCGGCGTGACGAGCTGTCGAAAGCCGAGCAACAACGGTTCGATGCCCGGCGTTCCGTTCTAGCGGCTCGTCAGGAGCTCGAGACCGTCCAAGTCACCTTGCAAACCGTCCAGAATTCCGCGGCCCCAGTTACGGTGATCGAACACCTGCCAACACCGATGGCCAAGACCGTCTTTGGCAAGGAACTCCATTTTCGGCTCCATAACGGCAGGCTGGCGTTTGTTCCGTGGGACGAACTCGTGGGCCGTCTTCAAGTCGAGGCGAGGCAGAAAGTGTGGCGTTTGAAAGAACAGCCCGAATTAACCGAAACGTTTGGACCGATCGGCGGCTTCTGGATGAAGTACACGCTGAAGCGCGTTGAATACCGTCGGCCGACGCAGATGGGGGTCGCAGTGCAACGTGGCGTCGAATTGGATCGGTTCATCTTGATTCCCGAGGACGACGATATGGGCGAACCGCTGGCTGAAGCCCTGCAAAAAGACTCGCAATTCCACAGGCTTCTCGCCACAAATCAACCCGAAGCGACCACGATTACGGTCTGGACCTACCCTGACAGCTTCGACGAATTTCGAGAATTGAAACGTGTCCTCTTCAACCGCAGCTATCTCACCGCCAGCCGCCCTCTCTCTTTCGACACTCCCATCGGCGGCTCGCCTCACGGCACGCGGTCGTCAGCGCAGTAGCTAATCGGCCTCGGGTGCGCGCCAGTGCCACTCAGGTGCACACCAGCTTTCGCACTCTGTCACGCACAGCGTGACCTGTCCCGGCTTGTCGCACCGGCACTTCACGAGAGGATCTGCTCGGCCACTCGGCCGATCAACTCGACACATTCCCGCATCCGATCCAAGTGCGTCCGAAACGAAAGAACGCAAATGCGGATGGCAAAGTTGCCGTTCAGTTCTGTAGACGTCAAGTAAACTCGGCGTGGCGCGTTGATTTCCGCCAGCAGTCGCTTGTTCAAGGTGTTCGTCGCATCCTGGTCGAGGCCCGCGCGGCGGAGACGAAAAGCGACGATCGACAATTGCGGCTCGGCCATGATCTCTAATGTGTCGTGGAGTTTTTCGTCGATCGCTTGCAGTTGCCGCGCAGCGAATTGGGCCAAGTCCAGCTTTTCGTCCAACGCCTGTCGAAATGCTCCGGCACCGTGCAGTTGCAACGGCAGCCAGACGCGCAGGCCTCGGAAATCTCGTGATAGTTCGGGCGAAAGTTGCGAAAAATCCAAGAAGTCCGGATCGTCGGACAGAGACGGCATGTAGGCCCCGTCCATATCGTGCGCCTTTTTTAGGTCGTCCAAGTTCCGGACTAGGAGGCAGCCCGTGCCGTAGGGTAGAAAGAGGCCTTTGTGTGGATCGAGCGTTACGGAATCAGCGCGTGCCAGTCCCTCGAGCGCCCGCTGACCACGCTGGGTCAACATGAAGAATCCGCCGTATGCCGCGTCTGCATGAAGCCAGAGCTCTTCCGCCGTCGCTAGATCGGCGAGCGCCGAAAGGTTGTCAACCGCGCCGGTGTTGGTGGTGCCGGCCTGGGCCACCACGATCAACGGGTGAAAGCCGGCGGCACGATCACGTGCGACCTGCCTGCCAAGACAGTCAACCCGCACGCGCCATCGTTGGTCGACTTCAATCTGCCTGATGTTCTCGGCGGGAAAGCCGGCGAGCACGGCCGCTTTGCAGATGCTGTGGTGAGTTTGATCGGACGTATAAATTGTGGCCGTCTGAAAATCGTGATCCGCTCGCCTGCGACGCGCCGTTACGATCGCCGACAGATTGGCCAATGAGCCACCCGACGTCAAGAAACCGCCTGAACCCGTCGAGTACCCGACCATTTCGCAAAACCAGCGGATCACTGCGGTTTCGATCTGCGCGATAGCAGGTGCCGCCGACCAAACGGTGACAAAGCGATTCGTGATTCCGGCAATCAAGTCCGCGACGGCTGCTTGAGGGAGTCCGCCGCCAGGGACGTAGGCCAGGTAACCTGGGCTGGTCGTGTTCAGCGCGACGGGAACCACTTCGTCGAAGAACCGACGCAGGATGGTTTGGACCGCTTGGCCCTGTTCGGGCATTGGTTCCATGACCGACCGTGCGGCCTGCTCGGCATTGGCGTTGTTCCACGCCTCTTGTTCGGGTAGAGAACTTAGAAATGTGTCGAGGTGTGCAAGTGACAATTCAACCAGTTCGCGCATCGCGGCTGAGGAAAGTTCAAGCGGATACTCTGGCTGCTTGCTTGGGGTCACTTGATTGACAAATGCTATCGAGTCGTGTCGCTGACATTGGACGAATTCACGTCTATCAGCCAGGCGTCGTGGGCGGCTTCGAGGCGTCCGACAATATCGGGAAACTGGTCGGCAACATTGCGTGCCTCGCCGATGTCGTCGGCCAGGTTTACCAGGAACCGGCGGTCGGCCTTGGCCAGCGGCGCCGTGTTACTCGTGTCTTTCGGATTCCCAATCAGCTTCCATGTCCCCTCCCGGACGGCCCATTGTGGTTGGCCCGCGAGGCCGCGTCCAGATTGCCAATGGAATTGCTTATGGGGTGATCGAGCGGTCGCGTCGATCAACATTGGAACCAGACTGTGCCCATCGATCTTGTGGCTCGGCGTGGTGACATCGCACAACTGCAGAATCGTGGGCAGCCAATCGACGGAGGTTGCCATCTGCTCGCGGACCTGGCTCGCCGGAAGATGCCCTGGCCAGCGAATAATCGCCGGCACACGGACCCCGCCTTCAAATAGGCTGAACTTGGCACCGCGATAAGGCCCCGCGCTGCCACCACCACCAAACGTCCGCTCTTCCATGGAATGACCGTGATCCGATTGAAAGACGACAATGGTGTCCTCGCGCAAGCCGGATTCGTCGAGGCATTCCAGCAATTGGCCAATCCGCTCGTCCGTCGTCGACACGAACGCCGCATAGTTGCTGCGAGGTGCCGGAAGGGCTGTGTACTTTTCACGCCACGCTTCGGTCCCTTGCAGCGGATAGTGCGGCGTGTTGATCGGCCAATACAGAAAGAAAGGTTTCTCGCGGTTGCGCTGGATGAAGTCGCAGGCTTCACGGACCATGAGGTCAGGAAAGAACTTGCCGTCTTCCCATGTCTCTTTTCCGTTACGCCACAGGTCGTGACGATTCGGGCCGCT
Source organism: Planctomycetaceae bacterium (assembly GCA_002685655.1). The sequence goes on along the minus strand of NYXM01000158.1, from coordinate 6,685 downwards.
CCAATAGAAAAAATGCGAGTAGTTATCAATGCAGCCACCCATGTGGCCAAACGTAAAATCAAATCCCTGCCCGTTAGGCATCGTGGCCGGTACATATCCCAAATGCCATTTGCCGACATGTCCAGTGGCATAACCCGCATCGCGCAACATCTCGGCCAACGTGACCTGTTCGCTGGGCATGCCGACTGAGCCTGGTTTCGAACCGGCGTTGCTGGGCAGGCCCGCTCGTTGCGGAAAGCGGCCCGTCAACAAGGCGGCCCGTGAAGGCGAGCAGACCGGCGCCGCCGAATAAAACTGAGTGAAACGGATGCCATCTCTCGCCAACGCATCCATGTGGGGCGTGATGAGGTCGTCGGCACCGTAGCAATTCACGTCAACACTGCCCTGATCGTCCGTGTAAATCAACACGACGTTGGGCTTCCGCGGAGCGCCGACAGCGGGTAACACGAAGAGCAAGGCGACGAGTGTCGCAGCCAGATTCAAGCGGTTGGTCATGGTGAACTCGGAAAACATCAAGGCTGGGGACGCCAGGGATCTGCTGCGCAATATTGCGTTTGCATTGCATTCTATCAGACTCTGTGCCGACATTCAGCAATCGGCAGAGGGCAAGGAGATGGGGAGACAAGGAGATGGGGAGACAGGGAGAGTTTGGCGCTGCACGCCTTAGGTGCTCTCTCGTAACCTGCCCTCTCGATCGGCTTGCCAGATCTGCCGCGTGTTGATTTCAAGAGCCGTCAGCCAGCCGCCACCTACGCAATAGGTGTCGATACCGATTAGATGGTCCAGGTCTAGGATTTCGCCAGAAATCTGTGGCGTGTGTCCCACGATCGCTGTTTTTCCCGACTCGTGACGCGGCGGGATCGTGTAGACAACGTGCTCCCAAAGCAAGAGCCGAGCCGGTTGTTCGTCGAGTGGCAGGATCGGATCGTAGTTCGCGTGCACCATGAAGTGCGAGTCGGTTTCGTAGAAAGGCCGGCAGCCGTGGAAGAAATCCAAATGCATGGGTGGGATTGCTGACAGAGAACCGCCATAACTCTCGAGCGTCTCGAAACCACCGCACCGTTGCCAGAATTCACGACACTCGGGAGCCTCGTGCGCGTCGATGAGCATCGCTTCATGGTTGCCCAGCAGTGGGACCACCTGCCAGCGTTCGGCCAGGTTGATCAACAAATCCACGACACCTCTCGAGTCGGGTCCGCGGTCGACATAATCGCCCAGCGTCACAATGACGTCATCCCTGGTCGGCGCGATCGCGTCGATCAGCGCTGCCAACGCCTGAGCACACCCGTGAATGTCGCCAATCGCGATGGTCCGACTAGTCATTAGCGGGGCATGCAAAAAATGGGCGGCGAAGGGGGTTCATCACATCCAACTCCCAGGGTTCCCTAGGTTAGGCGAAGTGACCAGAATCCGCAAGAAAGGCCAGATCCACGAGATGCCATCCTTCCCTCTTGACCCGCACGCGTCGCCGCCGAATGCCAGCAGCAAAGTGAAATCAGCACTTGGGGCCGGTCCTCGTTGCACTACCCATCTCTCGCCCCGAGCGGGCAAGAACTTGTGTATAACACCTGGGGGCTGGTCAGCTGTCGGGCTCAACGATAACCTCACGGCGGCTGATGCTAGCGAAGTTGGCAGGTTTTACCCACAAAGCACGTCGCGGAAACACAGTACGGGGCCGTGCCAAAGAGACTAGACGAAGCGAGTGTCCCATGACCGATGTAGGAATTGATATCGCTGCTTGTCGAGGTAGACAGCAACGCGTGGTCGAACAGATGGTGCAGCACGATTTGGACTTGGTGGTCGTCACACAGGTCGAGCACATACAGTATCTGGCCGGACCACGATTTCGGTGGGTTTTCCAGCCAGTTGCGGCGTTGTCGCGCGAAGGGCGTCTGACCCTCGTTGCTCCCCAACGCCTGCCGGAAGTCGCGGCGGCGGACGAGGTTCTAACGTACGAAGCACAGTGGCGTTCGACGTTGCGCAATGATCAACGGAAGGCCTCTACGGACGTCCTGATTTCCGCGCTAGCCAGCCAGCCGCAACCGCGCCGAATGGGTGTTGAATTCTCGACGTTCGGAACATATCTGAGCTCACACTTTGAGGCGACGTTGTTCGACATCGAGCCGGCCTTGTACTCGCTACGGCGGCGGAAGGACCCGGACGAGTTGGCGTTGATCCGGAAGGCCATCGCGGGAACTGGGCGGATGTACGAGCGTGCAAGAGAGATTATCGCGCCCGGCGTCACTGAACTTCACGTCTTTAATGAACTGCAATCCGCTGCGGTGGAAGAGTTCGGCGAAATGCTCACCGGAACCGGCAATGACTATCAATGCGGTTCTCGAGGCGGTCCGCCGCGCAAGGGACGTTCCGCGATGGCGGGCGAACTCTACATCTTGGATCTGGGACCCGCCTTTCGTGGTTATTTCGCAGACAATGCGCGGACCATTGCAGTTGCAGAACCCACCGACGCCCAACAGCTTGCTTGGGAATTCATCATGAGGGCCTTTGAGCACGTGCAGCGCGAAGTGCGGCCAGGCAAAAATGCGCGGGCATTGTTTCGTGAAGTGCGGGCGATACTCGACGAAGCGCCCGTCGGAGTTTTCGATCACCATCTGGGACACGGCATCGGTCTCTTTCCGCACGAAGCGCCACACTTGAATCCGAATTGGGATGACACATTTCAGGAAGGTGAGACATTTACGGTGGAACCAGGGTTGTACGCACCTGAGTTGCAGGCGGGTATGCGGATCGAGAACGATTACGTGGTCACCCTTGACGGGGTTGAGTGTCTGACCGACTTTCCACTCGAGTTATGACAGCCCCTCTTGCTGGTTGCAGCATCTGTTTACTTGCTGCGAGGCTCGACACCCAACAGGTGCCGGACGAAGAAGTCGCGCCGGCGGCGTGTCCCGTACTTGCTTTCGGCGATTCCGTGTCCCCCGCCAGGAACGACCAGCATCTCGAAATCCCTGTCGGACTTGATCAACGCGTTAACAACTTGCATCGTCGATGCCGGATCAACATTGCGGTCAAGTTCGCCGACGATCAGCAGCAGCTTGCCCGTCAGCCGATGCGCGTTGGTGACGTTGGACTGCTCGGCATAATGGTCGCCAAGCGGCCAGCCCATCCAAAGTTCGTTCCACCAGATTTTGTCCATGCGGTTGTCGTGACAGCCGCAGTCGGAAACGCCGACTTTATAGAAATCTCCGTGGGCCAGGAGAGCCCGCGTGGAACTTTGGCCACCCGCCGAGCCGCCGAAGATACCGACCCGCGAAAGGTCCATCGACGCGTACCGCTTGGCGACGGCTTTTAACCACAAGATCCGATCGGGAAACCCTGAATCCCCCAGATTCTTCCAACAGACATCGTGAAAGGCCTTCGAGCGGTGGGAGGTTCCCATTCCGTCGATTTGAACGACGATGAATCCGAGTTCCGCCAATGCCTGCGCGGAATGATAGGCGGAAAACCGTTTGGGAACGAAAGCGCCATGAGGACCGGCATAGATCTTCTCGATCACAGGGTATTTCTTGGCCGCGTCGAATGTTGTCGGGCGAAAGATGACACCGTAGATATCTGTGTCGCCGTCACGCCCTTTCGCCACGAATCGTTCTGGCAGGCGCCAGCCCGTCGCCAGCAGTCGACTGGCGTCCGCTCGCTGGAGGTCGCAGACCAATTTGCCGTCGCTGGTCCTTCGCAATTCGGTGACGGGCGGCGAGTCAACTCGCGAATAAGTGTCGATTACGTACTTGCGATCGGGTGAGTAGTCGACCGAATGCGTGCCGTTGCCGTTGGTCAAGATGACCAGGCCCGTGCCGTCGAAGTTGATTCGACAATAGTGGACATAGTACGGGTCTTGTTCAGGGTAGATGCCACCAGCGCGAAACCAGATTTTTCGCTCCTGGTCATCCACGTGATCTACGCCGCGGACGATCCAGTGCCCTTGCGTGATCTGATTCTTGACATCTCCGGTTCGCGAGTCGATCAAGTAGAGGTGGTTCCAACCGTCTCGCTCGGACATCCAGATGAGTTCGTGCGTCGTGTCGATAAATCGGCTGTACTGTTTGTTGGCATAATCAAGGAACGTTTCGCTCACTTCATCGACCAGTGCGGCCGCTTCTCCAGTGTCCGCATCGACGGCAACGATCCGCAACACTTGATGTCCACGCTGGTTGTAGACGAACGTCAGTCGTCGCGAATCGGGCTGCCAGCGAACCTGGCGAATTGACCACGGATTGCTGAAACGACTGGTGTCGACGGCGATCTCACACCGACGGGCAATGTCAAACAGCCGTGGCGTGGTTTGTGGAATGGCGTCACCGGGTTTGAGATAGTCATAAGAATGCAGCTTTGGCTGGAGTTGGTCTTTTGGCGAGGACTCGATGAGATACACTTTTCGATCGTCACCCGCCTTGGTATGCATGGCCACCATTTTTTGGGAATCTGGTGACCAGTAAATCCGAGACTCGTAGCCATCGTTCTCGGTGCCGTCGCAAGTGAGCGGGCTCTCTTTGTTGGCGGCCAAGTCGCGGAGGACAAGATTGTGATCCTTGACCACGATCTCCCACTTTTCGTCCGGTGACTTACTGCGACCGCGACTCCGGCCACGCCCGCCGCTGGATCGGTCGCGTGGCGGATTGTCTTTGCCAGGCTTGGAATCGTCATCTTCGATCTTGGCCAGCACATAGGTATTCAGATCGCATCGCCATCGCCCATCAAAGGCCGTGAACGTGACCACTTTGGCCTTGTCGGTGAATTCCAACCGGGTCAGCGGCAAGGCCTGTGCATCGACAGATTTCTTGGTTGCCTCCGCGATAGCCTTGCCCAAAGCGGCGTGATCGAAAGCGGGTCGGCGCGTTCCCGCCTCGACATCGACTAGGAAGAAACTGTGGTGGTCCATCGGTAAGTCGGTGCGATACCAAAACCGAGTGCTCTGATCGAACCAATGCGGCTTGACGGCGCTCTGAAAGACGGTGTTGGCTGTGGTTGCGCGTAGCCCCCGAGCCCGCTCGTAGTCAGCGACCGTGCCTTGGCCCCATGTTGTCGCCGAGGACAACAAATGCAACACCAAGGTGAAGAACCATGTGATTCCAACGGGGCGCTGGCGAAAACATCTATTGCGCATGGCACTGCCTCGCTAGTTCTCGACCAATTCGGAAGCTGTCTCCTCTTCCTTCGTTGGTGCGACCTGATCTTCCGTCGGGGCGATCCGATCTTCGTCAGTTGGGTCAATATTGAACCACTTCGAGCGCAGCTCCTGAGATACGGACGAACGCCAGAGCGCCAAGACTTCTTTCACATCAACGTGGGGATTGCCGCGTTTGTTGCCCTCTTCGCCTCCCTGAGCTGGATGCATGGGGATCCACAGCATGTCCAGCCGACTGCTGTCGCGATAGTACTCACCGCCAACGATCTTGCCATCGTCATCCAGCTTGAGTTCGTAATGGAAGTACTTGATGCGTTTGATGTGTTGGGAGATGTTAAACTCCTGGCGCGTGCTCAGCGAGTACGCTATGTTCATTTTCACTTCGATTGTGTGGCTGTCACGCTCGGCGAAGGTCGTCGCATACGCATAGGCTGGGTAATTCCATTTTTCTTCTCCCAACGTCGTTTCAATGGCGACGGGATGTGAACCGCGGCCCAGCCAATTCGTGACGACGATGTGCATCAAGGCTGGGTTGATTGCAAAATCTTCGCCTCCAAGAAACTCGGAATCGCTATACATGTAGATTTCGGCCAGTAAGCCCTTGATATCGGCAGGCGAAAAAAGTACGCCGTTCTTGCGGACACTATGTTCGGGTGCCGCGTGGCGAATCGCGGCTGCCGTCCAACCATTGCAATGGCCGTACCAGCCAGGAACATCTGGCTCACGTGGGCCAATACCAGCCAGCAGATTGCGAAAGAAACCTGCGCCGGGGACCCATTCTGGACGTCGCTGCCGGCCATTCTGCCCAGTATCCTCGCGTTCCCATTCCGTCGCGAGCGGCCGTCCTTGATGAAATGCGCGATCGTATCCGCGCAACGCATTGATCGTGCCGCCACCTCGATCGGGATAATCGTGTCCCGAATAAGGGACGCGAAAGTTGGGCACTTTGCCAGACGTTGGCAATTCCGAAAACTGCAATTGCAATTCAGTGTCCCACCACTGACGAAAGTTCTGCGTCTGATACTCGATCTCTGATTTCTTGATGGTCCCAGCCTGACCGATACTGGTCAGCAAAACGGAAACGACACTAACGACGATGACGAGTCTGGCAGCCTTCATGTTGCTTTCTCCGTGTTGACTTACACCTGCCTTCCTCCAATGAAGCCTTTATGTTGATTCCCGCCAACAAAAAAAGAAGACGTCTCACGCATGAATGCGAGAGACGTCTTCATAAAGTACCACCTCATACGTGTCCAACGCCAAGCGATCGGGCACGCGGAGCGAGCTCACGACCTACTTCTGGACGTGTTTTTGAGCCGCACCACCTTTTTGAGCAGCGCCGTCCTTTTGAGCAGCACCGTCCTTTTGGGCCGCGCCACCTTTTTGAGCAGCGCCACCAGCCTTTTGGACCGGCGTCAGGCCACCCTTTTGGGCCGCGCCGTCTTTCTGTGCAGCGCCACCCTTTTGGGCTGCGCCGTCTTTCTGTGCAGCGCCACCCTTTTGGGCCGCGCCGTCTTTCTGTGCAGCGCCACCCTTTTGGGC
>NYXM01000157.1 GCA_002685655.1 Planctomycetaceae bacterium | reverse complement strand
GTGCTCGGCCAATCGGCAAGCCAGTTGCCACGTGACCATCTGCAATCCCGCCTTTGCCGTGCAGTAATCGACCCGATTCGGAGAGACTGCGTACGCCGAAATTGACGACACATTGACGATCACGCCGCCGGCGAGCGTGCCCGCAGTGGCCATTTCGATCATCTCGCGAGCTGCGCGTTGTGCGAGAAAAAAGGGTCCCTTGAGGTTTGTCTCGAAGACCTCGTCCCAACTTTCTTCGGTAGCATCAAGCAGATCGCGACGACCGGGAGAGGTAATGCCGGCGTTATTAACGAGCACATCCAATCGGCCAAACCGGTCAAGCGTCTCGTCAATCAGACGCTGGCGGTCGTCGGCCAGGGCCACGCTTCCCTGCACGGCGAAAGCCTTGCCTCCCGTCGCTTCGATTGCCTGCACGACCTCATTGGCCGCGTCGGGACTGCGAAAATAATTGACAGCGACGGCGTGACGTCCGCTGCCGAGCCTTTCTGCGATAGCGCGGCCAATGCCACGCGAGGCACCTGTTACCAAGGCCACAGGTCGGTCGGTCGGCGAGTGTGGCTTCGACAAGGCTGATGAATTCCAATGACCAAGAAGTGCGAATTACAAGGGCGGAGCGATTAGAACCTATTCTGCAATGCGTCGCAACTGACTGATCTGGCCCTCGTGGTCGGTTAACAGCAGGTCACCGCCGTTCAGCTTCCAGCGAAAATTCAACTTACTGCCGTCACGCCATTGTACGAACAGCAGATCACCGTCTGCGCGATATTCTCCCTGCAGCAACTCGTCTGCGACCGTCTGAAGCTCTTCGTGGGGCGGCGAGATGATCTTTGCGCGGTCTGTCTCGATTTCGATGCGGCCATTGCTGGAAAGTCGCAGACGGCTGCGAAACGCTTTCCACGAACCGTGGATGAGCGTTGCGGCGCTTGTGTGCGCCGTTGTCGGGTCAGCCTCCGTCACCGTTGGTGCGGTCAGTTTCACCTGCCTCAGAAACTGCGCCGTCTCGTCAAGTTGCTCTGCGTAACGACTGGCCGGGAATTGCGTATGAAATTCGAGTAGGCCCCATGGCGTGCTGACCAGAACATGACTTCCGCGGATGGCCATGGTGCCGGCCTCTGGCGAGGACGGCAATGAGAACTCCAATTCGGCCGCATCCCAGGGGCCAATGCGTTGGAATTGGATCGAATTCAACGGTTCGAACCTGCCACCTGTAACCTCAATAAGCCGCTCTCGCATCCGCCCGGCCAGATACTCTCGTGGATTGGCTGAGTTGGCTGGGTCCAGATGAAAGCAGATCCAATGGCCCGATGCAGGCAGTTCCTTCCACGACGCCGGGCGAGTTGGCGACAGCGCAACACGCACTTCCCGGCCCATTGGGACTTCCCAGATCCACCACCCCTGGCGAACCCGGAGTTCGACGGCGCCGCCGGCGAGTCGGACAATATCGTCCATTTCAAGCACGGCTATCACGGTTCCGGAAGCCAACCCACTAACCTGCGGCAAGCGAACTGGAGGTAGTCGCTTAAACTCCGCACCCGCCAGATGGGTTTGCAAGACCACCAACGCAGAAATAGGCAACGCCGCAAAGATGAACACAGAGCGAACCTTGACTGACGTCGCATTTATCCAACGACTTGCCGAATTGTCCACAGCTTGCGAAGGCATACATGAAACTCGTTTTCTGGGCTCGATGCGAATCACCTTGTTCAATCAAGAATCGACCTCCAGGCTATCCTGCCATGAGTCGAAGGCCGATTGGTCTGATCATACGGAATGAAAGACGCCGCCGACTTTTGGGGCAAGAAATGAGAGAAGGCGGGACCCCGTTTCCGGTTCCGCCTTCTCCGTGTTCCCTGGCGCCGGAGTGGTGAAAACACCACTCCGGACGCCAGTCACAAGTTCCACCATAACCGCCTACTGAAGCGGTTGACCCAGTAACCGCTGCCCTCAGCAGGCAAGCTTTTCCAACCCAGGGGGAAGGTGCGCCGGATTCCCGCAAATCGCGACACGAATGATGGAACTGCCATTGTTCTGTTGTTCACGCGGCCAGCAACGTCGACCGCATCGCTTGTCGTTGAATCAAATCCTCCAAAACTGATCTGTCGCCCCCGGCAATCGCCTTGAGCAGGGAAATCTCGTTATGTACACCGAGAGAAATTGGTGTACGGTTTTTCACAAACGTGCCTTCCAAACACCGCACGAAGTAGCAGAACGAGCAATTACTGTCTGCGACGTCGATGCAGAACTTTCCAGCCCACGGCTCGACGCCGCGATCAGCAACGACGACGCCCTGCGCGCCGTTGGCAAACGCCTGTTGGGTGTAGGACGAACCGTTGTGTCCGAATCCGTCCAACGCCCAATAAAGGTCGCCGGGCGAGACCATGTTGCTGTCGATCACGATTTGACCGGTTGGCTCGTAGCCACCGCCCAACGGCGGCATCGAGGCCAGTCGGAGGCGACCATCGACTAATTCAGCAAGTTGTGCAATACAGATCTTCAACATAAAGTTACCGTGTCCTGTTAGCCGAAGGCTCCAGTCAGTATCTGGGGACCTGGGTTGTCACCAAATTCGTAGAGCCAGTTGCGGGCAAGTTCAAAGTCGTCAGTGCCCTGGGTTTCTTCGCCGAGCCAGCCGGTGCGGCTGCCTCCGGCGATCAAGAGCGAGTCGCCGGGGCGGGCCTTGTCAAGCGCCCATTGGATTGCGTTAATCCGACTGGGGATGGAGTGCGCTCTTGCGGGCCGCTCGTACCCGTCCAGAATGTCGTGTGTCACGCACAGGGAAGGCTCGCAATGCAAGCTGCTGTTGGTGATGATTCCAACATCGACGGCCCTTTCCGCCACGCGACCAAGCAACGGCCGCTCGTTGGCCGGAAGTTCGTCACTGGCGCTGTACACACAGAGTACGCGCCCTCGCGTTACTTGTCGCATCGTCCGCAAGCAGACCGCCAGCCGATCCGGCGTGTCAGCACAGTCCACATAGACGCCAAAGTCCTGACCACATGAAAGGCGGTCCAGCCGCGAAGGGATGCGTTTGACAGCCTCCAGGCCGCGGACAATGGTTGGCAGGTCCAGACCCATCACCAGACCCATCGCTGTTGCGGACAGGCAGTTGGATACGTGAGTGTCCCCAATCATCTGGGTTCGTACTGGAATGGACTCGTTGCCGGCGCGAAGCAAGAACGTTTGTTCACTGGCGTGGCGCTCCAATACGTGCGCCGTAACTTCGGCTGCCTGGCGTTGTCCGACCGTAATGACGGGGCAGGTCAGCCTGGATAAGATATTTTGGCTACCTGGATCGTCGGCGTTAACGACGGCGAACCCCGTTGGCTTGAGCTGCTCGAACAGCCTGGCCTTGGCGCGGCGGTAGTTTCTAACCGAACCGTGCACGTCCAAATGGTCGCGACGCAGATTGGTCAGGATGGCCGCGTCGAATTGGATCCCCGCGGTGCGCTGCTCCGCCAAACCACGGCTCGACAGTTCCATCACGGCGTGCGAGCAACCATTGGTTTGCATCCGACGTAACAACGACGCCATTTCCGCGGCGAGCGGTGTCGTGCGATTGGCCGGTAGGTTATCGATCGAGTCGCTATAGCCGAGGGTGCTTGTCACGCCAACCTGTTGTTGAGCTGCATCCAACACCGAAGCAATCAGCAGGCTCGTGGTCGTCTTGCCGTTGGTGCCGGTGACGCCGATCGTATGGAGTGCTTCGGCAGGTTGGCCCGCCAGGCGTTGACAAAGTTGACCGTAGGCGACTCGCGTGTCGTCAACGACACAGACCGGCACGTTGACAGGTAGAAATCGCTCCGACAAGACAGCCGATGCGCCGTGACGAATCGCCTCGCATGCAGCGTCGTGTCCGTCACGGTCTTCCTCTACCAAGGCCACATAGACGTCGCCTTTTTGGCATTGTTTGGCGTCGCTGCAGCACGAACCAACACGTATTTCCTTGGCGCCGAAAACCTGCGCCGTTGGAAACTGTTCGTTCAGACTGACGCCAAATTGACGCTCTTGTGATCTTTGCATGCCCTCGGCCTCCATGCCTACGGAATCACGCACTGGTTCTAGTGATCTGCTCTCACTTGCTGTTTGACGTTCAAACACGTCAACAAGTATCGCCCGGCCTTCAAAGACCGACACAGCGATCTTGGGGGCGAGGCGGCTACCGATCTTGAATTGAATCCTTCCAGGTAGCGGTTGGGATTTTGAGTATTTTCAAAATGGTGTCAAGCTGTGTTTCCAACGACCTGCCAGCACTGCCAGTCGTGCTATCGCGTCTCTCCCACGCGACGACGTGGGCTGACCTCAGCACATCAACTTGCCTTCCAAAACGGTTACCGCCTTGCCAGACAACAGCGTTCGATCACCCGTCAAGCAAACGCCCACGACGCCACCTCGCGTGGACGCTTGATAACCGCGGAGAGGATTTTTTCCCAGACGACGCTGCCAATAGGGTCCCAGACAGACGTGTGCCGATCCGGTGACGGGATCTTCGTCAATTCCCGCTGCCGGGGCGAAGAACCGTGAGATGAAATCGAATTCGCCACTGTTATCCGCAGCGGTCACGATGACACCCCGCACGTCGACTTGGGCGAGTTTTTGAAAGTCGGGGCTCAACGCCCGAACCACTTCAGCATCCGAGACTGCGACGAGCCAATCGAATTCGTTTCGACCTGCAAAGCCAACATCACCGGCATCCACCTTCAAGGCAGAAAGGAGAAGTTCTGGTGGTGGGCAAGCGGTGGCGGGTCTCTGAGGGAAGTCCAATTCAATCATCTCTTCTCGACGGTTGGCCACGAGTGTTCCGCTACGTGTGAAGAACGAAATGGACTCGGCCGATGCCACGTGCCCGCGATCCCATAAAATGTGCGCCGCCGCCAAGGTCGCGTGCCCGCAGAGATCGACCTCCACGGTGGGCGTCATCCAACGCAGACTGAATCCACCTTCGGCGCGATGCACAAACGCCGTCTCCGACAGATTCATTTCCGCAGCCACCTGTTGCAGCCAGGCGTCCGTCAATTCGGCATGGCCCTTCGATGCGTCCAGCAAACAAACCGCCGCGGGATTGCCAGCAAACGGCCGGTCCGTAAATGCATCAACCTGATAGATCGAGGGCATGTCAGTCTCACGAAGGGGAGTAGTGGGTCAGTTTGATTGATTCGCGTGCGATCGAAGGGGTCGGGAGTCGCCACCGTGGCACGGTCGGGAGACCATGCCACAACACGGGCCGGTCTCCCGACCGGCCCGCGTTCGGGGTGAGTCGTGATTGACCACAACACGGTCTTTTTCGGCCAAAACTCGTCCCAAAACTCGTACGCGGTCATCCGAAAAAGACTCCCGACCCTTTACCTGCAATTTGCTTAGAATCGTTCGAAGAATTACTGTCCGAAAGTCGCCTTTCGCTCCGCGAAAGGAACGTGCTTTCGGGGAGCGAAAGACGACAATAAAAGATCGAACACTGCTTGGCTGATCCTAAGTCGCGTCTGATCGGTGTTTCTGAGCCTCTTCGGCCTCGTGCATTACCTCTTGAACTTCGCGTCGGCACGCCCAATAGAATCCAACTCCGATTGTGGCGATGGCGATCGTCACCAATCGAAATGCCATCGCGACCAGGATTCCGATAGCGTCTCCAGGCCCCGCGGCGGGAACATAGGAATACAGTTCGCCCATGGCAAATTCAAACGTGCCGAGCCCGGCTGGAGTGAACGGCAATGCACCCGCCACCATGCTCAGTGGAACAATGATCAGATGGTCTGGCAGCGATGGACTCGTATCAAACAAGGCAATCGCAATCAAATAGAGTGCTATCGCGAACAGGCTATGGACACCCATGCTCATTCCAAGGATCGCGCCCATCACCAGTCTCTTGTCACGGTAGATGCGAACCGAAGTGAGCAGTTGTTCGATCAAGCCGCCGATTCTTGGTAACCCGGAAAGCCATTCCGACAGGCTCCCACGCGTGAAACCGGGAACCAGCACCATCATGATACAGATACCCCCGATCCCCGTCGCACCATACGTCATCGTGCAGATGGTTGTCAGTGCTGGCGTTGGGTTGGGGATGTCGCTAAAAAAAAGTGCAGCTGACGTTACCAGCAGTAGCGCGTACAGGCCAATCATGCGATCCACCACAACCGTGGCCACCGCCTCGGCGCGGCGGCCAGGCTGTTCATGGGCGATAAAGAACGCTTTAAAGAGATCGCCACCGACGGCGCCGACGGAGACGAAGTTCAGCAAGTAGCCCAGAAAGCCCAGGCGAAAGGCATCACGCAGGCGGAAGGGCAAGTTGATCGTGCGGACCAGCAAATACCAACGCAGGAACGTAGTGCAGATCGCCACAAAAGAAAGTCCAAAGGCGGCGGCGAGCAGCGTCCAGTTCTTGGGCCGGTTACGCAGCTCCTTGAATTGCTCGGGCTCGACATTGGTCAGCAGCCACAGAATGATCCCCAGTGGGATCACAATTTTTAGAAATCCAATCAGGTAGCGTTTCACGTGGCCCCTTCGCGGGTCGTTTGGTCAGAGCGTACCGCGGCCTCCAAAACGGCGACCAGCTAAACGCGGGCTTCGCAAGTTTAGGCCGCCGCGTGCGGAAAACGTAAGGCCCATTGCCTGGAAGCCCGTAAAATTGCCCCACATTGGCACAATTTGAGGTGAATCGCGCAGAAACCTACGATTCGACCAAGCCCGTCGCGCCCTTGACGGTTTTCGAGGCCAGTGTTAGTTTTCCTAGTTAGTCGGGTAATGCCGACCACCAGTGGTTTTTAGTGGTGAGAAACTGTACAACTTGCCGACGAAGACCGGTAACATCATCGGGGGATTAGCTCAGTTGGGAGAGCGTCTGGCTGGCAGCCAGAAGGTCATCGGTTCAAGTCCGTTATCCTCCACTTTGTGGGTCGTCACGACCCCGCAAGCCTCGCCAATCCTGTGATTTGCGGGGCTTGTCTCATTTCTTGAGGAGCCCTGATTGGCTGTTACGTGCGGTGAGTGTGCCGGAATCTGTGCCAACTCCTGGTTGCTCTTGGGCTGGCCGGGCAAGATTCCTGTCGGCTGGCTCGTGGCCCGCTGGACATGCTCGCTGGTCACCATCCGATAGTGCTGGTTCGCGATCGCCTCAGTGTGCCCCAGCCATGCTGCGCAAACGTGACTAGGGAACTCGTTGACCAACTCGGTTGCTCTGGATGCTCGAAGGGCCACCCACAGTTTCGGCCACGGTTGTCGTCCGCTTCGCAGGATAGCACGCTTCAGCCACATCCCCTGGTTCTTGGCTGCCGTTCGACTGGAAGGGAAGATCCAGATGGCTTTCTCCGGGGCTGCCACCCATGCCCTGTGCAGTTCCTCGGCCACCTCTGGGAAGACTGGAACAATTCTCTGGTGTCCGTCGCGATGCCGCTTTGTCTTCGGGCTGGTGACGATGATTGTCATCGTTTCCCAGTTGATATCCGTCCACTTCAACGGCACGATTTCCGAAGGAACGCGGACGCCCAGGTACCGGGCGAACAACAACATTAGGCGATGCTCTGCCGTCGGGCACTGATCCAACAGATCGTGAATGGTCTCCCGGTCGACGAAGAACTGCCTCTCCGGGACGGGCACTGTGCTCCCTACCAGGGTCTTAAAAGGATTGCGGTCTACAAGCCTTCGTCTCTCGGCCACATTGAAGAACCGCTTGGCAAACTGGCACCGCTTGCGAATCGTATTCTCTGATAGTTCCTCACTGGCCTTGAGCCATGCATTCCAGTTGTCGGCGTCCTCAAGCTTGATGCTCCGCAAGGGCTTGTCGGTCCCGAAGTAGTCCTTGAGGTTACGGACCGTATGCCCCCAGACCGTCAGTGTTGAGTCTGTAACGTCGCTGCGCTGCTTGTGCTGATCGACGAATCCATCGAGGAAATCGCCCAACAACGTGGCAGTGGTGGCCTCACAGAGCCCGGACTTTGCAAGTCGCGTGCGTAGCGTGCCGTCGATCTCGTCGAGCCAAGCGGCGGTACGCTGGTCGATGGAGACCCCGAAGGCCTTGGCCTCCACAAGCCGCTCGACCATGTTGAGCGCGGTCGCGGCACTCTTCTTCGCACATTTGCCG
>NYXM01000156.1 GCA_002685655.1 Planctomycetaceae bacterium | reverse complement strand
TTCTTTTCGTTTCTTCACAAATCCATCAGGGCCAAACGGCAAAATCAACCGGCCCCAAGCCTATTGAACGTAACTCCGTGAACGGTTACCGCGCAGCATACAAATGCGGAAATTGTCAAAGTCTATTACCTCGCCGAAATCAAACGAATGTTGCACGAGGCGCTGAAGGAAGACCTGCAAATCTCCGAGGAAATTGCCCAGAGTCTCAGGAATCTGGCCCAGCAAAACGGTGGACGGCAGGTATCCGTTGACGTGCCGGAGATGATTGTACACGTGCCGTTCCAGTGCGAGAACTTTGGCGGTTCGCCCATCTCCTCCAGCCAGCACCGCAGCGTCATGACCGCCTGGGCCCTCGACGCGCGGCAGAAAGGGCGCGTCTTGGCACGATTCCTGGTCGAACTCTCACTCTTTCGTGAGACCGTCGAATCGCACCGGTTGCAACTGATCGAGGATTTGCATGGACTAAAACTGACGAAGGAGTTGGTGGCGGACACGCGCATCGTGGAGGCGGCCAAAAAACTGAAAACCACGACCCTCGCATCGAAAGATGATCTGGGCGCGACGGACGAACAGTTGGCGGCCGAGGTTAATCAGTTCAACTTCGCTCAGCAGAAGGCGATGATGATGCAACCTAGAGTGCAAGCAATGCAGGCAATGGAACCCGGGCCGAAATGGGGCGCCGGAAAACAATTTACCAGGCGGGAAGTCGAGCAACTCGAAATCGCTTCTTCAAAAGCGATCGAAAAGTCGCGGACGAACCGCGCGAAACTCGAACAGGCGTTTCGGGAGTACGTGAACAAGCGACCGGAGAATTCAAGCTTCAAGGGACTCGACCAGGGCTTCCAGGCCAAGCAGGCGTTCAACGACGCGTTCCTGGATTGAGTCGGCGAACGTGCGTAGCTTGCCGTGGTACTGCCAACAAGCGCGCGCTTAAATCCCGTCATCCCGCAAACGCGACATCTCCGCGATGACACGACTTCTTTCTGGCCCTGGCTTCAAATCCTTCAGTGCATGGCCAAGTTCGATGTATCTGTTCCTCGCGTCTCGAAACTCTTTCCCATTCCACAAGGCGTCGGCCCAATCGCGATCGGAATCGCTCCAAAGGCCCCAGTATTCATCCGGTATCCAACTCAGAAAACCAGGCTCTTCCAAGTTACTTCCGTGTGAGATGTCATACCGTGTTACCTCGATTCCAAGTAATCGTGGAATGACGTAGAGGTTTGCAAGCATAGTTCGTCGCAATTTCAACCGAGCTTCGAGGTTGTCACCCACTTGATGTAGTGCAAGTGACCAACAGAGAAGTTGCGGCGCGTCGTCAGTGCCGTCAGTGAACTCCGTTTCGAACCAATCAAACGACCTGAGCGCGCCTTGCAGGTCGCCCATGATCATGTAAAGCGGTCCCAGCAAGAACCTCTTTCCATATCCATCACCATACGTGCCATACGAACGTTTCTCTTTTTCGAGAGAACGTTCGTATTGCCGAATCCGTTGCCGTATCTTTTTCGGATCTTTGGGAATCCAGTACGGTTCTGGGGCTGGGAAAATGTCTTCGTCCATTGCATCCTCTCCGCTGGGTTCAGTTCGGTAGCCATCTTCTCGACTTAAGGCCGTGCTATCCAAAAACTCATCCGACGTGAAAATGTAGCGATCGCAACGATTTGTTGCCATCAAGTTTTGGCTTTTTCATCCGACACCCCTGCTGTCGTTGACATTTCACCAGACAAGCTGGATGCTGGGCTCAACTGCTAATCTCGAGCATGCCTATGTCATTTCTTTTCCAGCCGTTGCATGTATTCGTTGCCGTACTCATCGAGTATGTACGCAAGCAGCAGGAAATGGTCATCGAATACCTCCAGGTGGAGAACCAGGTTCTTCGCGAACAGATTGGAGGCAATCGAGTCTTGCTCACTCACGATCAGCGGCGCCTATTGGCGGTGAAAGGCAAAGCCCTCGGAAGAAAACAACTTGAAAAGGTTGCGACAATTGCCCAAGCAGACACGATCCTTCGATGGCACCGAGAACTTATCCAGCCCACAGGTGACTCGAAACCATCGAGTAATATCGGTCGGCCACGTAAGAGCCAAGAAGTCGTGAATCTGGTTCGTCGCATGGCCCGCGAAAACGTGATTTGGGGCTACAAGCGAATCGAAGGAGCGATGCACAATCTGGGTTATTCCGTTTGTTCAAGTACTGTTGCCAATATCCTGAAACAACACGGTATCGACCCGGCACCTAGTCGCCAGCGAACAACCAGCTGGTCAACGTTTTTCAAAGCACATTGGGACGTCTTTGAAGGAATCGACTTGCACGATATCAGGCTCTGGATCATCGAATGGCTGAACGGATTGTTCGGAATACCTTCTTACAGCGAAGCGATTCCGATTGTTGCTGAGACGAGTCAAAAAGCGACGCAAGAAACTCCGAAGTCAATCCGTATCAACATTCTTGAAGTCGCCGACACCGAAATTCATCTGGCTCGCGCACCGCCAAGCCCGGCTGGCCCTCTTCCATCTGTGTTGACTCGCGATATTCGTCGTGCGGCTTGAACTCGGCACACGGGAAAGGTGTGCGCTGATCGTGCCGTAAAGCAACTCGCCGGCAGATGTGACCACTGAAAAGTCGTTGGCCGGCGGAGCGACGCCGATCCCCTCGGATGAGATTCTCGGCAACATCGTTGCAACAATCCTGAAATCGCCGAATATCATCTACGGATGAGTTTTTGGATATTACGCCACCGCGCTCCTCAAAAGAACAACCAATTCCACCCACGAATTGTTCTGAAGAACCTTCCTTAAAGATGCGTCCTACCGTCGTGGCACCCAGATGCAATCCAGCGCGGGAAAGTGTCTGTGCGATTTTGACCTTGCCCATGCTGGGGCAAAGCGTCTTAAGCCGCTGCACGGCGTAGCGAACGAAGTCGGGAAACTTGTTCACTGGGTCGCGGATTTGCAGAAGAGCATCGGGGCCCTGTTCATCGACACGCTTCATCCAGGAGCCGATCGTGGCGGCGGACGAGGTGGCCGCTATTGAAGACTTCGTAACTGGCGATGACTACCGGCATGTTCCAACCGGAACTCTGGCCATACTCGCTCAGCGAATGGGCAAGGTGTTCGCCTCAGCAAGCACGTGGTGTCGTTTGGTCCGTAGTCACAAGTGGCGACGAACTGTGCCTCATCAATCACCGGCATCAATAAAACGCCGTTTCCAGCCTGCGACGCGTGCTTCTCGATAAACTCGCGACGCGGTTCGACTTTGTCGCCCATCATGACGCACAATCCAAAAACCGTGACAACAACTTTGTAGATCCTGGCCAACAAGTTTGTGGAAAATGACAACAAGTTTGTAGAACACCACCGTGGTAGATGACATAAAGGTTGTCCGGCCCGTCGCCACAGCATAACGAGTTACGAAGGGCTTTGACACAAACGTTGTCCCAGTTCGGACACAAAGGTTGGCCAACGGACACGATTTTGACACAAAGTTTGGCACGTGAATAGCGCTACGCGCACATGATGAGGCTGCCTGGAAGTCGCCTGTTCAACGACCGCTGGCTAGTCATCGTCGGGGCGGACCTCTGTTGCGTCGGCGGTACTGACTTCGGACTGATTCGTCTGTCGTAGTGAAAGTTCGTGCTCTCGGCGGGCCGCTTCGCAACTCTCTCGGAACTGCTCGCGTTGAAACTCAAGCTCCTTCATCGCCAAAGTGTGCTCCATCTGTGCGGTCAGTAGCCGAACCGCGTCCTCGGAACAAACGATTGGAAAGTCCGACGCTTCGATCAGCTTCCGGTGCAGCCGGAGTTGTGCGTCCGCAATCTGGTCCGCTTCATCAGTCGGTATTCGGACATCTGATTCGATCAGAAGCTGCGCGACGCTTGGCCCGCCCGCCATCGCGACCTTGAGCCGTGAAGTAAAGGTTGTCAGCCCCCTCTCGTCCAAGGGCTGCATGACTTTCGCCCTGACCCAGCCGGGCCGATCCAGAATATCGCGGATATCGAAGAACAGCAGCTCCCAAAGTCTTACTTCCTCAATCGCACGCCCCATCGTCACCGCGATGTCTTGGATATCAACTCTTCCACATGTCAGGATCTGCATTGTCTCACGAACTCCCGTGTCGCCCTGCATGGCTTCCGCTGCAGCAACGGCTTGAAAACTGCCTTCTTGGCTATGGTCAAAAGACCGTCCATGCTTCTTGCGCAAGTACGCAGCAGCAGCCTGAGCAAACTGATCCATTGCTGCCGGCAGCTTCCGCGAAGATTGCCTCGCGGCATCTTGCGCCACGATCCAACGCCATTGTGGACCAAATCTGTTCCGATCCATCGCTGCACGGACCGTACGCGAAATTGTCACAGGGAGTGTCCTTTCTCACCGAGGATAACTGCATTTCGCGAGAAGGCTTCCCATCTGAATGGGTATCAAGAATCGAAATCTCCGCTTTGCTCGGGTTTTGGACTTGCCTTCGCTAGCTGCTTCTCACTGATTCGTTGGTCCAAATTGGCCAGCCGGTCTGCCTGTCGACATAGCTTAAGGAACAGTTCGAAGCTTTGGCCGACGCGCTCGAACTGAGCCAGGCCTCCAGAATCCTCAATGGTGGCCACGATCTGGCCATTCAGCTTCTGGCTGATGAAGAATATGTCCCCGGCCATGCTGCGAAGGGCGCCTCGAAGCGGATCACCCATCTTCAGCGCATTTCGCTGGAGGTCTCGCAGTTTGTCGATTCGTTCCTGATCGATATCGGGTCCGACACTTGGTGTTTCTGGCGGCGTCTCTTTCGGCCGGACTTTCTTTTTCTTCCTGGGTGGTCGGACGACCACCGGTTCCGTCGAGTCGTCTACTGTCACAATCAGGTCCTTCCGTGCTTAGGTGTCGCACATCGTCGTTGTTCTCGAATCTCGTAGCCATGGAACTGGAAATCAGTTCCATCGAGCAGGGGTTGAAGTCTCCGCTTGGTGTCTCGCAGTACACGTCGCGCCTCCGCGTTCAGCCGCCGAAGGCGAGCTTCGTTCTTGGCCGGTTGCTGCAGCCGTGCCAGGTCCGCGGATACCGCATCGGCGATCTCCCGATCAGAGGAAACGTAACGTACGCATTGGCGCTGAGATTGCTTACATCGAAATCTCAGTTTGTAGATGGTCGTCTGACCTCGCTTTTCTGAACTCACGAAGCCCTGCTGCGCTAGGGAATCAAAGTCTGTTTCGGAGAGCCGAAGCGAGGCTAAGTGTGGAAAGCACCGATCTAGCTTCTTGTTCATTTGGCAAGCACCTTTGCTACATTTATGAAGCGATCAACCAGTGCGATGCTGCCTTTCACGTCCGCAAATTCTTGGGACAGGTCTCGTAGTTCTGTCATCCGCTGCGCGACGCGCTCCATTCGAAAGTCGACGATCGCAATTTGCCGATGGAGCAATCGGGCCAGTTCAGCGGCGAGCAAGAAGTTAGTTTTCTTTACCGGGTCCGCCGACGCCGCCCCTGCCTCAGCGAGGGGAGTGGCTATATCACGGTCAAGGAGCGCCTCGAACGAAGCAAGCGCCTCCTGCACGGCATCTTCGTAGGGCCGGCTTCTCGGCGAGTCGTCCCGCAGAACGTGGCGAAGATGCGCAGCTGCCTCACCGAAGTTGCGCGGTCCCTCGGACGGTTCCCTTCCGAAGTAGCAGATGCTTAAGGCATGCTCGTCGAAGTTATCGCGCAACGCGTCCGCGGCACCATCGACCACGCCAAACTCCAGTCTCGTTTCCGCGATCTGAATGTTGCGAGGATCGGGTGACCAGATGTCGACCTCTGTCGTCATCTGAATCCCAATGAACTCATCGATTGTCTTGAGACGCTCCACAAGCGGTGCAAGATCGTCTGGCTCCGAGGCGCTCAATTCTGCTGGTCGCCAGCCGAGCAGTACTATCGACAGTGATGGCTGTGGCTTCAATCGGCCAAGCGGTGGAAGACTCTGCGGCGTCTCGTGCGTTGCCGACGGCTCGGTCGTAGGCGCTACGTCAGCGTCAGTTGTTGACTCAGGCGTGCCTTCTTGTGAGTCGTCCTCTTCAAGATTGACTTCGGCTTCGGCAGCAACTGCTGCATCCATCGCTGCAAGGCGTTGATCCAGCTGCGACTGCAGTCTCTCGGCTTCGCTGGCAATCTCTTCGGCAGTCACAATACCGCGGTAACACTGTCGCTCGCGCGCATCCCAACCGCAACGTTCAGCTAAGTCATCAACGAGATCGAGCCCCTCCTCCATTCCGACAACCAACGATGTCGCGATCCCGAGGCTCAGACAAACGACAAGATCTTGCATGCCAAAGACGAGAAGCAGCCTGTCTTGTGCCTCCGCGAGTTGCTCGCGAATCTTGAAGTCTTTCAATGATGCGATTGCGGGCCAATCGTTTCCGGAAACGCAACCAAGCTCGGTAATGAGTTCGAGCGGAAGGCCCCCTTCTTTCTGGCGCAAGACCACCAAGTAGTTTGAAGGTTCCCGCAGGTAGCGGCAGAGGCGCAGTTCACCGCTTCTCGTCCGAACGACAACACCTGAGTTTAAGAGATCGCGTCTCTCGAATTTGCCCTGCAGCTCCTCTAAGACAGCTTCGTGATCGCCAGGACAATGAAGACTGGACGGTGCAACGTCCAGGTCGTCCCAGGGCTGCGGAAGCTCCGCAGGGGCACAGTGACGGACTAGCCCAACTTCCCCACCAAATCTCGGAAGTACCGCGTTTTCAAGGGTGGCAAGCACGAAGTCGTCACTACATTTCAGTTTGGTTTATTTTGGGCAGG
>NYXM01000155.1 GCA_002685655.1 Planctomycetaceae bacterium | reverse complement strand
GGTCCCCGTCGATACCCAAACGCACTCGGAGCATTTGATCGTAATTGACAAATGGGGCCAGCCGCGTGGCCGCTTTCGTTGGCGGAACCATCCAGAGGAATTGGTCGAGCTAACAGAGCTGCTGCCGAAGTTGCTCGACGAAACGGAACCGCCGCCGGAACCCCCAAAAAAGCCAGCGCCGGTCTTTGACGAAGAGACCGGTTTGCTAATCGCGCCGCCCGCCGATTCGGCAAACGCAGCACGACAGGTAGAGTCACAAGCGCCCCAGGTAAAGTCCCAAGCGCCACAAGAAGAGTCACAAGCGCCACAAGAAACGCCCAGCAAACTCGAAGCGACAGCGGACGAGCAGCCTGTCGACGAAGCGACGCCCGAGCCGCTTCCAGAGCCCGAAACCGCGGCTCCTTCCACTCGTACAGACTCGTGATGTTGTCACGTCGAAAGGAAACCTGCTGGTGAATCTGGTTGTCGACGTCTTGCCGCACGTTAATGCGTCACTCAACGCGGTGGCGACCGCGCTTCTGATGACCGGATTTGTGCTGATCAAGCGAGGCAATGTCGCGGCCCACAAATGGACCATGCTGGCCTGTGTCGGCGTGTCCGTGCTGTTTCTGGTGTGTTACCTGAGTTACCACCAGATGCTGCACGCGGTCACCGGCGAGCGGGGAAAACCGTTCGAGTACCCGGGACTCGCCGTCCGATACTGTTACTATGCCATCCTGATCAGCCACGTCGTACTGGCGGCTACGGTCCCGATTCTGGCGGGCTTTACGATCTACTACGGCCTGCGAGGTCAATTCTTTCGCCATCGGACTGTTGCGCGGTGGACGTTCCCGATCTGGCTCTATGTTTCGGTGACCGGGGTGGTTGTATACTTGATGCTATATCAGTTCTTTCGCGTTTAGGTCGTTGGCGATATAATTGCTCGAAGTTCAGTTCGACGGGCTTTGCCCAAGCCAGGCCAGTCATTCCCTGGGGACTCAAAACCGATGGTCAGCCCGACAGGAATCCTGCGTCAGCACGCCGCTGCGATTGCGGTTGTCTGCTTGGTCTGGCTTTGTTTTCAAAGCGTCGCGGTGGCTTGCCCCACCTGCGCCAACGGAGTGGCAAACGATCCGAATCAGGCCAACCTGGTGCGCGGCTATTTCTGGAGCATCGTGTTCTTGATGTCGATGCCGTTCCTGATCTTTACGGGATTGTGCAGCTATTTCTACTTCGAGATTCGGCGTGCCCGCACCCGCCAAAGCCGTGGTGCTCAGTATGTGACCGGTGCTGCATCGGCTCCGAGCGTTTGACGCTGAGAGCAAAGACGCAATCAGCTGCGAACCAGCTCAATTACTCTGGACCCGGCGCATTGCGTGGATCGCACCACTGGTCAAATCCGATCCATAGCGCGCGTGCATACCGAAAGAACCAAATCGGGAAGAGGATCGAAAACGTCACTGCCAGTAACAGTAGCGGTTGCTCTTGGACCACTTGGTTGAACAGCAACAGCGGATAACCAATGGCCACCACGAGTGCCGTCACACCATAATTCACGTAGATTGACCCCAGGTAGAAACCGGCTTCTCGTTCAAATGCCACTCCGCACGCTGTACAGACTTCGTGCATTTTGAACCACCCTCGAAACAGCCGCCCCTTCCCACAAACGGGGCAACGAAGCTGTAGCGACCGTTGGACAAGCGGCCAGAACTGGTTCTTGCTGTTCATTGCAATTCAATTACAAGTCATAAGTCGCCATTGCCTGACTCAAAGCACCTCAATGGCCGTTGCTGATAAACTCCACGACGAATACCATGACAGTATGAAGGCAATTGGTCAATTCCTGCAGTTAACCGGTTTAGTTGTTTTGCCGATCGCCATGTTCACGGAGCTATCCGGCATACTCGGACAGAAGGGTCTCCGTGTGATGGTCACAATGCTTGTCTTCGGTATCGCGGCGTTTTGCGTTGGCCGGATCGTCGAAGGCTACGGCCGAAACTGAGAACGCGTCAAGAACTAACGTGACTGGGGCTTCTAGCCACAGTGCGGCGGCTGAAAGCCCCAGCCACGGCAGAATGGGAAGTAGCGATCGATGGGTGGCATTGCCTGGCGCAGAGGAATGGCGTTTGTTGTGGGGTATGGTGTGGCCTGGTCTGCACTATCCCTGTCTTCGCCGATTCACTCTGTTTTCGCCAACGAGGTAGCGCTTCCCGAGCTTGCGAACGAGACGCGCGTGCACCTGCAACGGGTCGAAGCGCTGTTGTCCAACGGCCAGACCGCCGAAGCGTTGGACAACGTTCGACGCGTGATGACCGTTGCCAAGAACACGATTATCGAAGTCGAAAGCCCCTATGCGGGAGCTGGATTTCGCTGCTATCTGCCAGTGCGAGTGGCTTGCCAGATGAAGCTTGCCCAATGGCACGAGACGGTGCCAGAGATGCTGCGGCTGTATCGCCAGCAGGTCGACGGCGTGGCGCACCGCTGGTTGGAAGAGGCGTTGGAGAAGGGCGATGAGGAAGGGCTACAGAGAATTGTCGACCAGCACTTTTGCAGCCGTGTTGGCGATGACGCGTTATTTTGGCTCGGTGAGTTTGCTTTCCAGCGTGGCGACTACGCCACTGCCCGCGCGGCATGGGAGCGGATTCATCCATCATTTCGCTGGGCGTCCGACGGAACTCGCTTTGATCGATACACGGGGCTACCAAGTTGGCTGTTGCTACGAGATGTCGATCTTCAGGAACACTGGAGCCAGGTTTCAGAGGCAGTCACGGGGCGAGCCACAAAAGGGCGTTGGCTAGCCCATCCCGACACCGATCTCGACATAGCCACAGTCCGCGCCCGATTGGTGTTAACCTCCATCATGCAGGAGCAACGTCAACGGGCGAGCATCGAGCTGGAAATACTGAGGAGGTTGTCACCCCTTGCAACGGGGCGACTTGGCGGCAAGCGTGGCAACTTTGTGGAACGGTTAGAACAGCTATTGGATGAGAGCCAGACTTGGCCTAAGGGCAAACTCCAGATCGATTGGCCTACGTTTGGAGGCGCTCCCAATCGAGCTCGCCATGTCACCCGCACCGTGGATCTCGGTGGCAGGCCCATCTGGCGTCTGCCCTTACCGATGCAGTCGTGGATCGATCCCGTTGATGGTGCCAGTCGTTTGCGGATCGGCGAAGATTCAGACCGCTTGTTGAGTTTCCATCCAGTCGTCATCAACGACCTCGTGTTGGTTGGAACCGACGATCAATCCGTCGATGTTCAGGCCGTCAATCTGCACACAGGTGCGTTCGTATTTCAGACCAATCCAGAACTAACACGGGCGACCACGTACGACGACCGACTGGCACAGACGGTGCCGCGATTTACGATGACCAGTTCCGGCAATCATCTGTTTGCCCGAGTTGTCGGGCGCGATGTCGACACGTCGACAAGTGACGCGCCCGCGGCGCGTTCACGTTTGGTCGCCATTGATCTACGCGCCGAAGGCAGGTTGCAGTTCGATATTAAGCTCGAGCTACCTGTCTGGCAGGGGGAATGGAGTTTCGAAGGATCACCGGTTTGCGACCAAGCCCATCTCTACGTTGCGGTTCGACGTTTGGATGCGGTTCGATCCGAATCGCATCTGGCTTGCTTTGATGCAAGAAATGGCAGGCTGTGCTGGCGACAATTCGTTTGCGCCGCTCAGTCATTGAGTGGTGAACACAGCGAGATTCCAAATAACTTGCTGGCGCTCGATGAAGGCGTCCTGTATTACAACACGAACGCTGGCGCTGTCGCTGCCGTCTCCGCGCATGATGGTGCGATCCACTGGCTCGCCCGATACCCGCGTGCGCCGAGCGATTCCAGCGTACCATCTGATCTTGATCCTTCGTACCGTTTCCGTGACCTGAATCCATGTTTAGTGCAAGATGGTCTGGTGTACGTTGCACCCGCCGATTGTTCGCGGCTATTTGCCTTGGACGCCGCCACGGGCCAGTTGATTTGGACGACGCCGGAGGAGATTGGCGGGGACATTGTCCATCTGCTGGGCCTCGGCGATGGCCGTCTCGTCGGCAGCGGTGAAGGCCTCTATTGGTTTGACGCCTACAACGGGCGGTTAGAAGCGCAAGTCTCGGGTGGATTTCACCCGTCGGAGGGCCACGCGCGGCAAGAACCCCGCGGCTACGGGCGAGGACTTCTTGCGAACAAAAATGTATACTGGCCCACTCGCGACTCGATATTTGTTTTCGACCAGCGAATCATCAAGACGGAGACCGGCTGGAATCCCGTTTTGGTGCGCGAGATCGATCTCGTGTCGCGGCGTGCCGCGGGGGGGAACCTTGTGATGGTCGGCGGCATCCTATTGATTGCCTCCGGCGACCATCTTTACGCGTTCAACGAATCTGGAATACCGACTCATGCCGCAGACTGAGGACACCCGCGCCGTCGAAAACCTCCATGCGGTGTACCAACGCATCACCGACGAACTTGCGAAGGTGATCGTTGGCCAAGAGCAGGTTATTGAGGAGATGCTGGTGGCGATGTTCGCCCGAGGACATTGCCTGTTGGTGGGCGTTCCGGGGCTGGCCAAGACGCTAATCATTCGAACCGTCGCCCAAACCATGTCGCTCAAGTTCAGCCGGATCCAGTTCACTCCAGATTTGATGCCTTCGGACATCACGGGGACCGAAGTGATTCAAGAGGACAAGTTGTCGGGCACTCGGGCGTTGCGATTCTTGCCCGGCCCAGTATTCGCCAATGTGATTCTGGCAGACGAGATCAATCGGACCCCCCCCAAGACGCAGGCAGCGCTGCTTGAGGCGATGCAAGAACATCAAGTTACCGTTGGTGGCCAAGAACATCCGGTACCAGAACCTTTCTTCGTCTTGGCCACCCAGAATCCCATTGAACAAGAAGGAACCTACCCGCTACCCGAAGCACAACTGGACCGGTTCATGTTTAACGTGCTGGTCGATTATCCCAACGAAGACGAAGAGCTGGAGATCGTCAAACGTACGACCACGGACACCGATGTGGTGATCGAGCCGATGCTGACGGCGGAAGAGATCGAGCAGCTGACCGCGATCGTTCGCAAGGTCCCCGTGGCCGACCACGTTGCCCGTTACGCCTTGCGGCTGGCACGGCTGTCTCGCGCGAATCAGCCAGACGCACCGGATTTCGTGCGCGAATACGTCACGTGGGGTGCCGGTCCGCGTGCCAGTCAGTACATGGTATTGGGTGCGAAAGCGCGAGCTGTTTTGTTGGGCCGGCAATTCGTCAATCACGAGGACATTCGTGCCGTTGCCTTGCCTGTTCTGCGACACCGTATCCGTACGAACTTCAATGCCGACGCGGAGGGGATCACCAGCGAAGAGATTATCCGAAAGTTGATTGCAGCCGTACCAACCGTCGATGCCAACTCGGAAGAAGACCGACGTGGAAAACTCTCCCAAGTCTTTAGATCCGCGGACGTTGGCTAAGCTGAGTGGCCTGCAACTGCGTGCGCGACGGATTGTCGAAGGATACGTGGCTGGCTTACACCGCAGCCCACATCACGGATTCTCGATTGAGTTCGCCGAACATCGCGAATATGCGCCCGGCGACGATTTGCGGTATCTCGACTGGAAAGTCTTTGGCAGAACAGACAAGTTCTATTTGAAGCAATTCGAGGATGAGACCAATCTGGTCTGCCATGTGGTGTTCGATACCAGTGAGAGTATGAGCTTTCAAGGGCCGCAGGCAGCTCTCTCAAAACTGGATTATGCCCGATGCATCGTGGCATCATTGTCTTGGCTGATTCTCAAGCAACAGGATGCCGTCGGCTTGATCACGTACGATCAACAGATCCGGACCGAACTTACGCCCAGCAACAATGCCGCTCACCTGCACCAGGTCATCCACGTTTTGGAAGAGTGCGTACCCCAATTCAAGACGGCGACGGGAACGGTCTTGAAACAACTCGCACAGCGCCTGTCAAAGCGTGCGGTCGTCGTCGTGGTCAGCGATTTCTTGGGTGACACGGTTCCGTTGCTGGCCGGTTTGCGTGCGTTGCATCGCCGCAAGCATGACGTCCTTGTTCTGCACGTGATGGATCCGGCAGAGCTGTCGTTTCCGTTTGATCGGCCAACACGTTTTCAAGGGCTCGAACAGTTTCCAGACGTTGTGGCGGATCCACGCTCATTGCGGGATGCTTATCTCGCCGAGATGGAGCGCCACCTGGCCAGCGTGCAACGCGCCTGTCGCGAATGTGAGATTGACTACCGTCTGGTGGAAACGGACAAGCGGCTGGATCGCACGTTGACTTCCTTCCTTTCCGCACGCACAGCAAGAGTTCGCTAGCGAACACGATATACGCTCTCATGATGCCTACACTCATGTTTTCTGCCTGGTCGTTTGCCCACGTTGGCATGCTGGCGTGGGGCGTCACCATCGCAATTCCAATCATCATTCACCTTTGGAACCGTCGCACGCAACATGTTATCCGTTGGGCCGCGATGGACTTCCTCCTGGCGGCAATTCACAAACATTCGCGACGGCTGCGTTTGGAGCAATGGTTGTTGCTAGCTCTACGAGTTGCCATCCTGGCGTTGTTAGCGTTGGCACTGGCGGACCCACTGTTGTCAGGTTTTTCCGGGCTGCAATTGGGTACTGATACAACACAACGCCAGCACACGGTCTTGGTAATTGACAATTCATATTCCATGGCCGCTCAGTCCGGTGACCAACAGTCCGGCAATCAGACCGTCTTTGAACTCGCCAAGTCACAAGCGATCAATTCAGTCCGCCAGAGCGAGCAAGGGGACGGTTTTACTTTGGTGACATTAGGGGTTCCACCTCAATCAATCGTCGGCAGCATCGCCTTTGAAATCGAGGATATCGTCCGTGAGATCAACGCTTTGACGGTTGGCCACCATGGAGCCGACCTGGCAGCCACAATCACGGAGATCGACCGCTTGATTGACGCCACTAGGCGGAGCCATCCGGGCTTGGAAAGCTGCCGCGTGATTGTATTCACGGACCTTGGTCGCACAACGTGGGAAGCCACAAGCTCACCAGACCTGCAGCGCGCGATCGCCGCGCTGGCGGAAAAGGCGGATCTTGTCGTTCGTGAAATCGGCGAGCCGACAGACGATAACGTCGCCGTCAACCGACTAGCAGCACTGACGCCGCTGGCGCCCTTGCGTCGGCCCATCTCCTTCGAGGTCGAAGTTCACAACTTCTCTCTCCGCGAACAACGTCGACGCGTTGAGTTCTTGGTCGATGGAATCGGTGTCACGCAGCAACAGCTGGTGATCCCTGCGGAAGGCAGTGCGATGGCCTCATTTTCCCACCGCTTCGACATGCCCGGGCAACATCTGGTCGAAGTACGAATCGATGGCGATGGTTTGAACCTAGACGATCATCGTTGGATTAGCGTGACGACGCCGACTGCAATTCGCGTCCTCTGTGTCGAAGGACGTCCCAATGCCGCACGCTATGTCGCTTTCGCGCTGGATCCCACTTCCGATGGCACCGCCGATTTCCAAACCAATGTGGTTTCGGAGAACGCTTTGATCGATCTCGAATTGCAACAATACGATTGCCTTGTACTGTGCAATGTCGGTCGGCTTGGCGGTGGCGAAGTCACGCGACTATACGACTTTGTGCACGCGGGTGGCGGTTTGATCACGATTCTGGGAGATCAAGTACAACCACTGAACTACAACGAACAACTTGCTGGTGAGAATTCCGGAAGGCCACTCATTCCGGCTATCATCGGCGAACTGGTTCGCGGTGGGCCGCATCGGTTGAATGCCCTGCAGTATCAGCACCCGCTGATTGCCGTTTTCCGAGGGCACGAACGAGCTGGCCTGCTGACCTTGCCCATTTGGCGCTATTTCAAGCTGCTGCCGCGAACTGGCTCGCAGACTGCGTTGGCGTTCGATAGTGGAGATCCCGCGCTGATGTCTCAGAACATTGGGCGAGGTCGAAGCGTGCTGCTGGCGACTTCGGCCGGAGCCGATTCAATCGACCGCACATCCGATCCGACCGTTCCCTGGTCGGCGCTCATATCTTGGCCTAGCTTTCCTCCGCTCGCTCACGAGATGGTGAATTTCTCCGTCGGCGGGCGCGAGGCGCGAAGGAACTTTTTGGTGGGAGAGCCCTGGGACGTTGCCAGTCTGATGGACAACGTTAGAGAGGTTGTCGTCGTAGATCCGACCGGTCAAAAGCAACATGCATCGATCGACGCCGCGCAGAACGCAGGGCAGACCACGCGGTTGAGCGGTGTTTATCGGATTGAACACCCGTCCACCGAAATCCCCACCGAGTTGGTTGTAGTGAATCTTGACACGCACGAGGGTGATTTGGAACGCCTGGCTTCCGATGATCTGCCCAGCCAATTCGGGCGCGGAGTAGCCGACCCGGGTGACTCCGGTGGCTTTGGTGCTAACGACCATCCTTCACAGCTGTTTCGTCTGGTTCTGGGCGCGGTATTTTTGCTGGTCCTTGCTGAATCCACTTTCGCCTGGCGACTAAGCAGGAGGTCATCATGATGAACTCAACGGGAACACGGATGATCGATTTCGTACCGTTGCTTTCCGTTACGGGGCCAGGCCCAAGCCAAGGGGTTGAGATTCGTTGGCAACACTCATGGCCCTGGCCCGCCTGGCTAACGCTCGTCGTCCTGTTGGTGGCTGCGACGTTGATTGTGGCGATCTACTTACGCGAACGGAGCCAAACCGGTCGCCGAATGCGTTTGGCGCTGGCGACCATACGTATCGGCCTGCTTGGAATCTTGTTGTTCATGATGTATGGCTGGATGATGCACCGTCAACGTACCGATCTACCGGATCTGGTGATCGCCATAGACGTTTCCGAGAGCATGTCTGTGCAAGACGAATATCCGTCTGCGAATTTGCAGGCGAAAACAGAGCGGCGCGTGCAACGTGCCGGGCTGACTTCCACGACACGGCTCAACCTTGGATTGAGCCTCCTACTGGATCGTGGCGGCGATTGGCTACACCTTTTAGCCGAACGGTACCATGTGAAAACTTTCTATGTCGGAAATGACGCCCGCCGGCAAACAGGAAGTCTGGATGAACTGGATATCGACCTGAGCCAGCGCAAGGCAACGGACGCGTCGAGCCGTCTGGGGACCAGCTTGCGACAGATCCTGCAGACTCAGCGCGGACGGCCGACTGCGGCGATCATCTTCCTGACCGATGGTGCGACCACGTCTGGCGCGACTCTGGCGGAAGCGGCCGAATTCGTGCGAAAACGGACAATTCCTTTGTACGTCGTCGGGATTGGAAACGACACACCTCCTCGTGACGTTCTGATTGCCGACCTGCTCACTGACGATGTGGTCTTTGTCGACGATGTGGTCAACTTCGACTTTACGATCCAGGCCAGTGGCTACGAAGGACAGACCGCCACCGTGCAATTGCGTCGTCAAAACAGCGAACGCGTGCTAGCCGAACAATCGGTCACCCTGGCAGTCGACAGCAGGTCGCAAACTGTGCGTCTGACGAACCGCCCAACCGAAGAGGGTGTGGTTGACTACGTCGTCGAATTGGTTCCGCTCAAAGGGGAAATCAACGTCGACAATAATCGGCTGACCAGGCGAATCGATGTGCGAGACTCGACAATTCGTGTACTGTTCGTGCAGGCGTACCCGAATTATGAATTTCGCTCGCTCAAAGGTCTACTCAGCCGAGCGGTCAAGAGCCAACGCAATGTCGACAAAGCGATCGACTTGACAACGATTCTCCAAACCGCAGACGTTCAATATGCTGAACTGGACGCGACTGCACGCACCGACTTTCCTGTTACGCGCGACGAGTTGTTTGCCTTCGATGTCGTCATCTTTGGCGACGTCAATCCGGCCTTTCTGAGCAATTCGATCATGCAAAACCTGGCGCAGTTCGTCACCGATCGCGGTGGTGGCATCGTCTTCATGGCCGGCCGCCAATTCACGCCACATTCCTACCGAGACACTCCCCTGGCGCCGTTGTTCCCATTTGCCCTTGAAACCGTCGTCACGCCTGACCCCAGCATCCTGTTGACAGAGTCGTTTCGCGTCCTGCCAACACCGTTGGGTCTGGAAACGTCGCATCTGCAGCTAGGTGATTCGCCAGCGGCCTCAAAGACAATTTGGAACGATTTGGATGGCATGGTCTGGCTCCTTGAGACTCCTGACGTCAAGCCCGCGGCACTGGTCCTGGCAATTCATCCCCGACGGACCAACAATCAAGGTCAGCCTTTGCCGGCAATCCTGATGCAGTTCGTAGGCGCAGGCAAAGTCGTATCACACAATATCGACGAGACCTATTTATGGTCACGTCATGATCGTCGCCAAGAACACTACGCGCGGTATTGGTTGCAAATGCTCCGCTATCTGAGTCGTGGCAAACTCCTTTCTGAAGACCAACCGGTCCGAATCGTCACAGATCGCACCGAGTATCAGACCGGTGATCCGGTGCGGATCTCACTACGACTTGTGACTAGCCTGGCCAGTTTCGACAACGAAACTCCCGTGACCTTGATGATCCAGCATGAAGACGGGTCGCGACGTGAACTGGCATTGGCGCGGGACGATGTACGTGGGTCGTTTAACGGAACGATCGCCGACTTGAAACCGGGCGCCTACCGAATTCGGCTCGTCTCACCGCAACTGACGTCCCCACCCCCACCCCATTCCTTACGTGTCGTATCGCCACAGAGCGAACTGACCCATTTGCAAATGAACGTCGCGGATTTACGTCTCGCGGCGACGCGATCGCGAGGCCGCTTCTATTCGATCCACAACGCCGATCGGTTGTTACGGGATCTGCCGCGCGGCCGTCAAGTGCCCATCGAGTCGCTGCCCGTCATTCCGATCTGGAATTCGCCCGTACTAGCTGGCCTCTTCATAACCCTAATCACCATGGAGTGGTTAATGCGCAAACGCGCTGGAATGGTATAATTGACTCCGATATGCTCCATCCCTTAAAGAAACAAGTACGTGCTGTTCGGCGGCGCGCTCACCGTTTGGTGCTCGTGCATGGACTGGGCTGGTGGTCCGCACTGGCACTGATAGCGGCATTTCTTGTCGGGCTTGCTGACTACTTGTTTCGCTTTCAAGACGATGGCGTTCGTGCCTTGGCATTTGTGGCGGTAGTGAGCTTCTTGTCGGTGACCTTTTGGCGGATCGTCCTGCCTGGCCTTCGTCGCCGAACCAGTGATCTTCAAGTCGCGCAGCTTATTGAACGGCGATTTCCACAACTGCAAGACCGACTGTCCAGCTCGCTCGCTTTCTTAGGCGAACCCTCCGGCAAGGCAGCCATGGGTTCACCTGCTTTGCAAGAATCGGTGATTGCCGAGACCGATCGGCTGGTTTCGACGTTGAACATCTTCGACTGCCTGGAAGGCAACGCTGCGCGGCGCGCCGTGGGGGTGGCGATGTTTGTTGCCGCGACAACGTGTGCCCTCTGCGCACTTGATCTACCTGCCGCGCGAATGGCTTCGCATCGTCTTCTGCTCCCATGGAGCGATGCTGCCTGGCCACGCCGAAATCAGCTCGAATTTGTTGATCCTCCGCGTCTTCTCGCTCGGGGTAGTGATCTTGAAGTAGCTCTCATCGACCGCAACAGGCACCTGCCGGCAACTGCAACACTGGAAATCAAGTTCGCCGAGGAGGGCAAGTTGCATTCGCGCCAAATCCGCAGTGTCAACGGGCAGATCGTGGCGAGATTGGATAACGTGACTCGTGCGTTCAAATTCCGCGCGAGCGGCGGCGATGATCACACGATGGCCTGGCACGACGTGGAAGTGCGGGATCCAGTTCAAATATCCAACGTGGTGATCTCCGTGCAAGCTCCTGACTACACGGGATTGCCATCCAGGAACTCAGACCGGCTCATCCGAATGTGGGCAGGATCAGGGCTTCGCTTGAAGGCCGATCTCAGCGCACCTGCGGAAATTGTGACGATCGACTCGAGTTTCGCCGGTGCGCCTGAAACCCAGCTCGCATCAGACGGCAGGAGTCTTCAGATACCTCCCGCTGCGAGTGCCCCTTGGGTTCCCACGGAATCCGGTACCTTTCGCTTTCGAATCAGGGATCACAGCGGGCTCGAGGTCACATCCGACCTCAGTTTTGATTTGACGATTGTCCAAGACGCACCTCCCACGGTAACGCTGGAATTGCCGATGGAGAACGAGTCCTTCATGAGCAGCGCGGAAGTTCCGGTGCATGTCATCATGAGAGACGATCTGGCGGTTCGATCCGCTTCCTTAATCTATCAGGATCAATCGTGGCCCGTGTTCGGGAGCCCGGCCGACCGCGGACCATCGCAGCCTCGAATGTCACTTCATGATGGCGATCGGCACGTTATTGACACTGTGTGGAAGCTCAAGCCACTGCAATTGCAGCCCGGCGATATCGTCGAATTCCAAGTCGTTGCCAAAGACGACAAACCGCAAACCGGCGATAGTGGCATTCGTCACCTGACAATCATCTCGGCGGACGACTTCGATACCCGTATGAACCGTGATCAGGCAGAGATTCGACGACGCATAGAGAAAGCGCTCAAGCTCCAGCTTGATGTCCAGTCGCATACTGACATTCTGGTTGAATCTACGGATTGGTCTGTGGCCACGTCAGATTCCGAGTCGTTGCAGGCAGCGCATTGGAGGCAGCAGCAAGTCCGCCAGTTCGTCAGCGGGACGGACGGCGCATTGCCACTTGCCGAGAAGCTCTTGCAACGCCTGGCAAATAACCATGCCAACAGACCAGACGTCGCCGATCGCCTGCAATCCGTGATTCAGAAACTCCTCGAATTGGACGCAATCGCGCTGCCAAACATCGAACACCAACTGGGAAACGATTTTAAGAATGCGCAGACACGCGGACTGGATCCCACAACGAAAGAGCGATTGCAGTCCCAAGCCGCCGTCCGATCGGCACTGCAAGACCAGCAGCACGTGGTCGAGGTCTTGGAGACACTTCTGCATCGATTTGCCAAGTGGAGTGACGCTCGTCGAATCGCCACCGACGTTTCCAACATGCAGCAACAGCAACAGGAATTGATCCACGATACGAATGGCGTCAATACAGTCGGCAAAACGCGGGACGGCTTGACCGCTGAGGAGGCTGAGTCGCTACGGCAGCTGGTCCAGCGTCAAGCCCAATTGGCACGTAGAGCAGATCGTTTGCTGCTTGAACTCGAACAACTGCATCAGCAAGTTGCTGCCGAGAATCCCGCGTTTGCAGCGATGTTGCGTCGAGCGTTCGAGGCGGCTAAACGGACCGATGTGGCTGCCACCGCGCACGAAGCGCGACGCAACCTCGAAGAGAATCAGATCGGCAGTGCCTCTTCACGACAGAACGAAGTCCGAGCCGGCCTGCAGGATATCGCCGATGCGATTTCTCGACGCTCACCAGATCCCACTACCACATTGCTGGCCAGCGTGAAAGGCTGGCTCGTGCGTCAGCAGTCTCTTGTGACCGCAACCATTGAGCTAAGTTCTCAAGGGGCGGGTCAACTAACGACATCAGAGCGACAGCGAAGGGTGCGAAATGTGGCCGCTCGGCAAGAGGACCTTGCGGGTGAAATCTCGGTCGCCTCGCAGCTACAGCACGGACCTGTCGTGCGGTTTATCCTCAGCGACGCGAGTCGCTTGATGCGCACTGCCGCACGTGAGTTGGCGCGAACGAAGACGGGCCAGACCGCTCAAAAGCCTCAACAAGCCGCACAAACGCAGTTGATTCGATTGGCAGATGCGTTGCGGTCAGAGAGCCAGAAGACAGCGGAATCGCCGGCGTCCGACGGCGACTCGACCGGCCAGCAACCCGAAGCGCAGGCCGCCGAGCAGCGAATCGGGATCGCAGATCTGCAACTCTTGCGACAACTGCAGTTGGAAATCAAACAGCAGACCACCGAAATTGAACGAGAGCGTGACGACAAGCGCGTGCTATCCGACCAACATCATGCCGAGTTG
This sequence comes from Planctomycetaceae bacterium, assembly GCA_002685655.1. Next base: position 6,891 of record NYXM01000155.1, on the reverse strand, counting down.
GCGAAGATCGAAGGCCGTCAGCAACGTCTGGCAGATTTGGTCTTCTCACTGCTTGGCAATCAGCCGGCAGAAACAGGTCCTTCGCAACCGAACGTGGGAGCCGATCTTGACGACGCACTTCGCAAGGCAAACATCCCTGGTTTTGACATCAACTCGGCACGTCCGCAGGATGGTATCGAGCGATCAAGTGCCGCGGTCCAGGGTGAAGACATTGGCACCAATAGCGTGCATCCATTGCAACAGATTGGTTCAATCATGGTCGACGTGCAAGTTCGACTGCATGGCCGAGACACCTCACAAGAAACTCTTGCGATGCAGCAGAGTATCATCGAGGGACTGTCGAAGATGATTGACGAACAGTTGAAATCAACTTCGCAGCAAAGTGCCACGGGCGGCCAGGTCCAACGGCCTGGACCTGCTACAGGCGATCGCCCGAGGGCATCCAACGGTACTGGGGCGGCACTGAGCTCCGACGGTGGAACAGACAACATGGATCTAGTGTTTCAGCGGATTTGGGGGCACTTGCCGGACCAGGTTCGCCAGCAGATGGAAACACCATTGCATGAGAAGTTTCTACCACCATACGACGATGTGATTCAGAACTACTTTAAGCGACTCGCTGATGATAATCCAAAGTAGTAGCGAGATTCTATTTACCGTAGGTATCGAAGAATGGCCGAATCGTCAAAACTCCTGAACCGCAGGCAAACGCTTGGCTGGCTGAGGGTTGGTGCGGCATTGGGCTGGCAGCCTCCCATCAATCTGGCCCAAGCGCCGACCGATCGGGTGGGGGCGATGGACGTTATGACACGGGAGGTTTCCCGGTCAATTCTGCGTGGCCTGTCATTCCTGGCGGCAAGGCAGAACGAAGATGGTTCCTTCGGCACTGGAGTTTATGGGCGAAACGTGGCAGTGACCAGCTTGTGTGCGATGGCATTCGTGTCCAACGGAAGTTCACCGGGACGCGGTCCGCACGGCGAGATCATTAATCGCGCCATAGCCTATGTCCAGGGGCAGTCGAGCGAAAGCGGATTCATCAATTTCACGGAGTCGACCAGCAGAGGCCCGATGTATAGCCATGGCTTCGCCACACTTTTTTTGGCTGAAGTGTATGGAATGTCGCTGCAACCGCAGCTAAGAGAACAGCTATCCAGAGCGACGGCATTGATCGTTGCGACACAGAATGAAGCAGGAGGCTGGCGCTATCAACCTCGCCGCGATGAAGCCGATCTGTCCGTTACTGTTTGCCAATTGATGGCCTTGCGGGCAGTTCGCAACGCAGGCGTGTTCGTTCCCAACACGACGGTCGATCAGGCTGTTGAGTACATCAAACGCTGTCAGAATCCTGATGGCGGATTTTCCTATCGAGTCGTTGAAGCCGGCAAGAGTGCATTTCCACGCTCAGCAGCCGCGATTGTTGCCTTGTACAGTGCAGGCATCTACGGAGGCGAAGAAATCCGTCGCGGGTTGGACTACTTGATGCAATTCCCGCCAACGCCCGATGCTTTCGGAAAACAAAGCTACTACTTCTATGGGCAGTACTACGCGGTTCAAGCGATGTGGCACGCGCGCGGTGTTTACTGGAAGGCCTGGTACCCGGCGATCCGCGACGTGCTTCAGCTTGTGCAGGAAGAAAACGGCTCTTGGCCCGCTTCCATTAGCCGCGAATTCGGCACGGCCATGGCTTGCCTGGTCCTGCAGATGCCACAAAACTACCTGCCGATCTTTCAACGATAGTCTGTGATTCGCCTGCCACGCATCAGGTCCCGGTTGGATGCAACGGCAGGCCTTGGAAACTCTCATGCGCTGCGGTCACTTTCACAACTTGTTTTTGTGGTTCATCGCGATCATCGTTCCGCCGATCACCGGCCCGGCGTACGGTGCGGATCCCCAAGCGGCAGGTTTGGCGGTCCCTGCCGTCGGTGAACCGTTCCACGCGCGATTGATCAAGATCGACAGCGACTGGAGGGTTACACTGGATGACCACGGACACGAGCGGATCGTATCCGCCCCAGATCTTGTCCGTTGGGGTAGCTTTCTTGAAGAGAAGTCCGCTTCCCGGGTGGTGCTCCGTGACGGCAGCATTCTAGTGGCGGACGTGCTGGATATCGACAATACGTCGATCACCGTGGAATCCGCTTTCTGGCCCACAATGAAGATTTCTCGAGAGTCTGTTGCGGGCATCGTGTTTGCGCCGCCTGCGATGATGCAGGCGCGTGATCGACTGCTACAGATAATCGGACGGCAAAGTCGGACAAACGACCTTGCCATGCTGAGAAACGGTGACCAAATCGCTGGACGACTGACTGCGGCGCCCGAAAGCATCGAACCGGTTGACAACTTTGGGCTGCGTGCATTTGGCGTGGCGACGCGCCCCTCAAGGCCGCCAGTCAAAGTCTCAGTCGATCGCGCAGTGGCGGTATCGTTGCGAGCCAACGACAAGGGGAGAGTCCATGTGGCTACCCAAGTCACCTGGTTGGGGTTTCAAGATGGATCATTGATGGCGGTGGATGCCGTCCATATTCGCTCCACAGATGTTCGCCTAACGTTGTCGTGTGGCGAGCGCGTGACCCTGCCTGCGGAGGACATTTGGAATGACATCCGCCTGGTGCAGCCATTGAGAACAACAATACGCTATCTTTCGGATCTCACTCCAATTGGCTACCAGCATTCGCCATTTCTTGAATTGAAACGAGCATTGGGACGCGATCGCAACGTGCTCGGCGGACAACTTCGCAGTGCCGGCGGCATTCAGTTGAAAGGCCTGGGGATGCCCACAACGTCACGCGTGGTTTACAAAGTGACCACAGTGGACCGTCGTTTTTCCGCTGAACTGGCCTTGGATGATGCCGCTGGCAATCATGGAAGCGCTGTCTATCGAGTTTTCCTGGAGCAGCGACAAGAAGCAGAAGAGGCTTCCTGGCAAGCTGCTTACACGAGCCCCGTCGTACGCGGGGGTGACGCGCCCCGCCCGATTTCGCTCGACCTCACCGGCGTGACAAAGATCGCCCTGATTGTCGACTTTGCCGACCGCGGTGACGAGCGTGATTATGCCAACTGGTTAAATGCACGGCTCCTCCCGTAGCAGCCTGTTGATGTCCGTGTAGGCCAGTAACCGTATAGGCCAGTAACCGTATAGGCCGGTAACCGTATAGGCCGGTAACAAGGAGCGTTCTAGTCGCGCAAAATGTCCCACGGAATCAACTCGCCACCACTGACGGTCGTCATTCCTTCGATGAAGTCAGGCGGTAGCGCGTCGCTAAGAAATCTGACGTCGCCATCCGCCATGAGGACGTGGGCGCCGCCTTCATGGTAACTCCCGATTTCCTTTCCGAATCCACCGTTGATCGCAAACTGCATTTTCTCGACGGTTAGATCCTCAGGCGCTAACCAACTGTGGCCAAAGATCGGAACTTCGACGACTGAAATTGTCGAAGCAGTATCGTCTCCTATCGATCCTGTCGTGCGGGCCGTGCTGCCGGGGAACATGGTGGCAGGTCCGACCACGACCATGTAGTTGGACTCTCCCAGCGACAGGGAATCCGGATCGGCGGGACAGGCGAAGACCCTGGGCATCCGGGTAGCGAGTTGTTGGTTGTGCGCACTATCCCAAGGCTGCGAAAAATCGTAGTTACCATATAAACCGTGTTCATCCAGGTAGGGCAGCAACAGAACGCGCCAGCTATGCATCGGTTTGCCGTCTGGTCCGGGAATGAACGCCGGAGGCAGCGTGCCGTGTTCTGATTCGTATGCCTGCAACGCCAGGCCAATCCGCGTCAGGTTTTGGTCGCAATTGTGGGAATGCGCCAGATTTCGAGCGATTCCAAGGGCCGGAAACAGAAAAGCGACGACTAGCCCAATCGCGGCTCCCGCCGCTAAGACAGCGCCGATGGAGACGAGAATCACGGTTTTGGCAGAAGCACCCGGTCGATGAACGATGCCGGTGACAATTTCGTTTTCCGCAAATTGCTCGTCTGGCGGAATGTAAGGCACCGTGATGCTCTTGCCGCATTTCGCGCAGAGCCCGCTTTGGCCGGCGAACTCGTCTTCAACAAGCGTCTGTTCCTGACAATAGGGGCAGGCGAATGGGATCGGCATGGCGAAATTCCTTACCGTTTGGGAACGAGGCCCTCGAGTAGATCGTTGTCATCGGCTCAAGACGTTGAAGACGGAGCTAACAGGTTTCCTTAACGATTGTAACGAATTGTCGAGCGAGCGATTCAATCCGTGTAAAGTCCCGCCGCTCGACGGCATCCGCCTCGACCAGGGAGGCACCCACTCCAAGTGCCCAGGCCCCGGCCTTCAGGAAGTCCGCGGCAGTATCCAGATTCACACCGCCAGTCGGCATCAGGCGGACTTGAGGCAGGGGCGCTTTGAGCGATTTTAAATACTTGGCACCACCCGCAGCGTCGGCCGGAAAGACCTTAATGGCGTCCGCACCAGCCTCCCATGCCTGGATAACCTCAGTTGGGGTAAGCGCACCGGGCATGACCAACTTGTCATAACGACGGCAGATCTGAATCACTTCGCGGCTGGTACTTGGCGAAACGATGAAATCGGCGCCGGCTAACATGGCAATTCGTGCAGTCGGGGCATCCAGCACGGTTCCAGCCCCCAGCAATACGCGATCGCCCAGTCGATTGGCAACCTGCTCGAGCACGCGTTCCGCCTTCGGGACGGTAAACGTGACCTCCATGACGTCAACGCCACCGGCTAGGAGTGCCTCCGCGACATCTGCCAGAATTTCGCCGCTAGGAGCTCGAATCACGGCCACAAGCTTGGCCGATGAAATACGTTCGAAATGGCTTGATTTGCTCATAAGTAAGGTGTCCGACAGATCGCTGCAAATGGGACTGATTGACGGGTTGTCCCTAAAACTCGGGCAATTCCTGTTGTCGCAACTCTACTGCTGGATGCGATTTAAGGTTTGCGTTTGAGAATTCCTGGACTCGCTGTGACCATTGTGCATAATATTCGATGTTCGCGCGTCAGCAAACCCTTGCAGCATTCGCATCGTGACTTTTGGTCTAGCCAGATGAGGGAATTCCTTCTTACACCACATGCCCAAGCGGTGATCTGGTCAACAGTCTTATTGATTGTGATCGTAACAGCCGTTTTTATCGTGGGAAGGTTGCGCGATCGCATGGATGACGACCGCCTAGAGGCAAATGACTTGCTCACGAATTTCAGAGAATTGCATCTGCAGGGTGACATTGAGGACTCGGAATTCCGAGATATTAAATCGGTGCTTGGGACGAAGCTCAAGCGAGAGTTAAACGATAAGGATCACCGGGATTAGGACCGTATTTGCGAATTCACAGTGGATTTGCAGTCGCACCGTTTGCCGGGATTAGGCCAGTCCTTTAAAACTCGCTGAATGTTAGGTGCCGATAACACAGTGCGTGCTCGAAGCCGTTGGAAAGGATTCCCAGCCTCAATGTGGTCGTGCCACATAGGCTGACACACGAGCGACACCAAGAGATCAAGACATTCGACCGCACGCGCCGAAGACCGGACGGACGGATCGGGAATCCAGAGGGAGAATCAATGGCAGGTGGAAAGGAAATCACCGGGGGTCGTCGTGGCGGAACTACAAAGAAGAACGCTTTCTGTTCGTTCTGTCGCAAGAGCTATCGCGATGTCGGTCCCTTGGTGGAAGGACCAGGCGACGTCTACATCTGTGGCGAGTGCATCGAACTATGTCAATCCATTCTGGATCAGGAACAGCGGCGGCGGGGCCAAAGCAAACAACTATTCCAGGAAATACCCACACCTCGCGAAATCGTTGCCCAACTGGACAGCTACGTGATCGACCAGGACTCGGCCAAGAAAGTCCTGGCCGTGGCCGTGCACAATCACTACAAACGACTGTCACTTGGCTGGGAAGGCAACGATGTCGAAATCGACAAGTCAAATATTTTGATGATTGGGCCCACCGGCTCTGGCAAGACGCTTTTGGCCAGAACGCTGGCCCGCGTTCTGGACGTTCCGTTCGCGATCGGCGACGCCACGACTCTGACGGAAGCTGGATATGTAGGAGAAGATGTTGAGAACCTGTTGCTCAAGCTCTTGAGCGCCGCGGATTTCGATGTGGATTCGGCGCAGCGGGGTGTCTTGTACATCGACGAGATCGACAAGATTGGCAAGACCAGTAACAACGTCTCGATTACACGAGATGTATCTGGAGAGGGAGTCCAACAGGCGCTATTGAAAATGCTGGAAGGAACCGTGGCCAACGTTCCGCCACAAGGCGGTCGCAAACATCCTGAACAACAGTACATTCAGATCGACACGACCAACATCCTCTTCATTTGCGGGGGAACTTTTGTCGGTCTGGAAAACTTCATTCAGAAACGTCTCGGGAACAGGACACTTGGATTCGGTCAGCAGTCAGGTTTCATTGCGGAATCGAACTTGGCCGAATTGCTCCCGCAAGTGACCACCGACGATGTTCTCGAATTCGGGTTGATCCCGGAATTGGTCGGCCGCTTGCCCGTGATCTCTGCACTTTCGCCGCTGAACGAAGAGGGCCTTGTTCGTGTCTTGACCGAACCCAAGAACGCCTTGGTCAAGCAATTCCAGAGCCTCTTTGAGATGGAAGAGAGTAACCTGAGTTTCACTGATGAGGCGCTGCTTGCGATCGCATGTCGAGCCCACGAAAAGGGCACCGGCGCTCGTGGCTTGCGCTCCATTATCGAAAACGTGATGTTGGACATCATGTTTGAGTTGCCAGATCAGGAAAAAGGCAGTTCCTTTGTTGTTGACAACGAGGCGCTTGACGATTCGAGCAAGTTGTTCACGATGGCTAAACCAAAAAAGAGTGCCTAGCCTGGGTAGGTTCTCCCCAACGGCAGCTGAGAAAATCCTGAAAACCTCCCAAGACTGGGTGCG
>NYXM01000206.1 GCA_002685655.1 Planctomycetaceae bacterium | reverse complement strand
TTAGAGTTGAGTGGTGGGCACGGAATCCAATGCGAGCAACAACCATGTGGTGTCGCAGTTGCCAACAAGACGTGCCAGCAGTGGCGTCGACCAGCGACGCTACGATGCAATGCGCGCGGTGTCAGTCTGAGTTATCAGCGGCGCAACGCGTTAATAACGACGGAGAAGTCCACACTTCGCCAACAACAACGACGATACCTAAGGATCACCACACTGCCCTGGAAACAGACGTTTTGAACGGCTCGATCGATGCCGCACTACGATCCTGGGAAAGCTGGGAGTTGGCGGAGGATCTTCGCGCGGCTGACCGCCTGGTAAACTCGCTGGGTATTCGCCGCACTGATGTAGCTCATAAACTTCAGACGGACTCAGCGACGATGACGAGCGAGCCGCGAATTCAGCCTGCGGACCAACAACTTGCTACCAACTCTCCCGCAACCAGAGCTGTGCGGAAGCCCCGTCGAGGCTCATTCATGTCTTGGTCAGTCTTGTCGTTGGGCCTGATGACGTTTGCCTTTGGTGCTGTCCTATTGGGCTGGTCGTTTTGGATGGGTCGAGCTGATTTGTGGCGATTAGGGATGCCGTTTACGTTGGCTGGCCAGGCCACCTTGGTCATCGGCCTTGCCCTTCAGTTAGACGGGTTATGGCGAAGCAATCAAGCCTCTGCCGAGTCGGTTCACGAACTTGACAATCAGCTCGACGAATTGCGCCGCGCCACCACACTCCTTTCGACCAGCCACTCCGGCCCGTCGCAATCGTTCTATTCGCACATGGCGTCCGGTGCCGGACCGCACCTCTTATTGGCGGACTTGAAGAGCCAGCTCGATTTGCTGGCGATCAAACTGGGCAACGAAAAGCAGTAGAACCGTTCCAGTGTGGGCTTCGGCCCGATCCCAGTCTTTGTCCACGCTTCTGTGCTTGTGGCCAACAGTCCATTGGCACGTACCACGAATGCTACGTGTTGGTTGATGCCGCGATCCGCAGCAGCCGGTAGCCACTGGTGCGAAAAATGGCCAACAGGCCCGCCAGAAAAAACGTCGCCAGGCATGTCCAAGTAAACCATAGAACTGGGTTGTAAACGCTGCCCAAGAACAGCGATTCAGAGATCCAAGCGGGGATTCGGCTGAGCCCAACTGCGCCGATGGACAGCGCAATGACGGGCGTCGAAACCGTCAGACCAATTAGGCGAATCAACAATCTTTCGGCACCCAGCGCAGACCAGACCGCGACCATCGACACGATCGCAAAGCAGCCTCCCAAGCCAATGCAGGCCAACAGAGAATCGCTTCCTAGCAACAGAAACGAAGCAACATCGATCAATCGCACAACGCCCACCACACATGCCACGGTTGTCGTCCAGGCGAACAGATGCCGCATCGAAAACTGCAGGCGACGGTCCGTCGGTTGGTCGCGACGCAGCCGCCGAACGCGAAATCCGAAAAACCACAGAATGCCACACAAGATTGCGGTCGCCAAGCTCTGCCAACATAGGATGGCGAACCAGAGGTCACTGCCACCACTAAACGACGCAGCAAACGAAATTACCAGCGCCAACCCCAGCGCGGCCATCGGCAGTCGAACTGCCCAAAAGACAGGCGACAATATGCCCCACACCGTAAGCAACCCAACCTGCCCCGACATGAAGGCAAATGCCAGGCACCGCGTCATTCGGGTCGCTTCGGTATCAACCGCGGTGATGGAAAAAACTAGCATATCAATCAGCACGATCGCCCACAGGAAGACCAACCACTTGATGTGAGGCCGCTGTATTCGCCTGCCAACCAGCGAACCGAGCAACGTCACCTGCAAGACCAACATCGCATACGTCAGATAGACGGGCAGGCCGTGCCACATCTCTGCAATGCACCACCCCAGAACGAGTTCGTCGACGTACGCCATGGCCGCGGGAAGGCCAACGGCCAACACAAACAGCTCGACCAACTGTAAACGACGGTCCACCACGCTTGGAGTTGTTGGAACAGGCGCCGTCGGACTTTCTACAGCGGAAACCGAATCGCTGATTTCGGTCGCTGCCTCCGGTGCCGTTGCATCCGACATACCAAGTCATCCTCGCGTCGGCCTGTAAGCCGTCGCCTGCGACGTACGAGTTTGAATCGGGGCCCGTACTTCAAGAGACTCGAAGGCCCCGCGTTTCGCTTGCCGCATTGTCGGTGGTGGATTTGCGTTGTCAAGCAACTTGATCCGGCCAGTTCGAATACGCACCAGATCGAATACGCACTGGCCAGGCAACGCCAACCAGTCACCGTGTTACCAGACGATCGACGTTGCGTCAAAGACGGGACCATCGACACACGTTCGCTTGTAGTCCCATTGGCCATTCGCGTCGCGCACCTTGGCCACGCAGGTGAAACAGATACCAATCCCGCAGGCCATCGGGGTTTCCAACGAGATTTGGCACGGCGTCTCCGTCTCGGCGGCCACACCCGCCACGGCTACCATCATCGGCTCGGGGCCGCAGCAGATAATTCGCCGATCATCGTCGGATTCAGCCAGCGTCTGCCGTAACAGGTCGGTCACCAAACCGTGGTGGCCACGCGAGCCATCATCGGTCGCGATGCGAACGTCGACACCTGCGCGCTGAAAATCTTCCACGCCTGCCAGGAGTTCCGCGGTGCGTGCCCCATAACACAGAGTCACTTGGTTGGATCGAGCTGGTTGACGCGTCCTATCTCCGTAGCGCCGTTTGCCGAGAGCCTCTTGTGCAAGCGCTACGAAGGGCGTCTGTCCGATTCCACCGGCCACCATGATCAGATGCCCAGTTGGTCGCGGAGCAAACCCGTTTCCCAGCGGGCCCCATACATCCAGCCACTGGCCGGGCTGAAATCCCACCAAACGGCTGGTCATCTTTCCCTTGACCAAATAGACGACGTCGATCTCTTGCGCGCCAGAATCGGCCCCACTGCTGGCGGGTACGGTGTCATACAGCGCCAGGGGGCGACCGATCAGTGGATCTGTCATACCTGCCAACCGCAACATCAAGAACTGGCCTGGGACAATCCGTGCCGCAATCTCTGGACAATGAAATCGAACACGATAGGTGTCTCGAGCCAGCTTCACGTTTTCAACGACCTCGACCTTCTGTTGTATGGCCGCGTCCGCGTAGTATTCAGCATGCAACGGGTTGCTCATCGGCGACGTTTCCTACCCGTCTTTTTCTTGCCAACAGCCGACGACGGCTTTCCAGTGCCTTTGCCAGGTCGACTCGCCCTCTTCTTTGTTACGCCCGGCTTAATGGGACGCGCGGACTTCTTGACCGTCTTCTTTCCCGGGCGGGCGTCCGGCTGCGAAGATCTCGCAGACTTCGAGGTGGACCCACTTTTCTGACTTCCTCGCTGCGAATCCGCCGATGACTTCTTGCGTTTGACACCCTTCTTCGTCGGCCGAGTGTAACCACTCATTGCAGACGAACCGGTCTTGCGACGACGCGGCTTGGCGACTTTGGACTCGCCAGAGGCGGTCGGCAGGGCGGCTTGGTTAGGCGCTCGCTTGCGTCTTTCTTTGGCAACCGGCTTCGAGTCCGCATCGCTCTTCTTCCGGCCCCTGGTTGCCCGTCGCAAAGCTTGCACTTCATCGCGGCTTAACATCCGGTGGGCGCCGACAGGCATCGTGCCCAACCGGATCGGACCGATGGCGACACGTTTCAGTTGCACCACCTTATGGCCGATACGAGCGAGGATGCGGCGGATCTCGCGGTTACGCCCCTCTCTGAGAACGATCTCCAGCTCCGTGCTCTGCTTGAATCGTCGCTTGGTCTGAATCGAGGAGACGTGGGCCATGCCGTCGGACAGATAGACGCCTTTTCGCAGCTTGCCCAACTCCTGTGGCGTCGGATTACCAGCGACGCGAACGCGGTAGACTTTTTCGATGCCATAGCGAGGATGCGTGAGCCGATTGGCGAGTTCGCCATCGTTGGTCACCAGGATCAGTCCTTCGCTGCTGCGGTCCAAGCGCCCAACCGGATACAGACGCTCGTCCGATTTGATCAGATCAATCACGCGGGGGCGGCCGTCTGGATCTGAGTTCGTCGAAACGACACCGACGGGTTTGTTCAGGACAAAATAGACCCGTTTCGGCTGCGTCAAAGTGACACCATCGACCTGGATCTTCTGTCCGGTGGGATCGACCTTGCGGCCTAGTTCGGTCACGAACTCACCGTCGACTTCAACACGACCCGCGGTGATCAGATCTTCGCATTCCCGACGACTTCCGATACCCGCCGCGGCCAGCACTTTCTGCAATCGATCAAGGCCACTAGGCTCGTCGTCGTGAGATCGCTGAGAATGACGTCGCGGCGACATGAGTAACCATCGAATGTGGAGCACGGGAAAGAATCAAGCCAACGGCCATGATACCCGCCCGTCGGAGAATCAAACAGCGGGTGCAAACAGGGGGCGGGGTCCGTTTAACACGACACGACCGTTGTTGATCGGGCAGTCCCTAGAAAGCTTGTATCAAGTTCTTCTGTACAAATGAGTCAAGTTTTCAGCGACGGGCACCGACCGCAGGTTGGTCGGGGAGCGGGTCGCCGCAACCGAGCTATAGCTCGCGTCGGTCCGAGGCACAGCCTCGCTAGTTGCTTCGGACATCGTATGCCGTCAGCGACCCTTGATCGCGAATGTACAATCTCCCCCCTGCGACGACGGGATGCGCCCAACTGGGGCGACCGTGACTGGGGATCTTGAACCGACCTGTTTCGACATACTCTTTCGGCGACGCATGGGCCAGCGCCACTTCCTGCCTTTCGCCCAACAAGTACAGCATACCGTCGGCGACCAACAATGACCCCTTACCGACGCTGCGATCCTGCCAGGCGATTTCGCCTGTCAGAAAGTTCATACAAATCAGCCCTCCGCTACCAAAACCGTACATGTGATCGCCGACTTTTACGATGCCGCCGTGATGGTTCGCCATCTTCTTGTCAAAATAGACCTCCGTCGCCGAAAGCCCGCCGCCGTCCTCGCTGATCTTGGCCAAACCGCCGCCAGTGCCATATCCGCTTGACGCAAAGACGTGGTTGTTTTCGACAATCGGCGTGGCAACGTTGGCGGTGCCGTTGTTGGCATTGCCGTACTTCCAAAGCAGCTTTCCGTCTTCGAGCGATACGCCGAACACATTTTCTCGAGCGAATTGCACGATCTGGCGAACGCCCAGAATGTCCGCCAAGACAGGCGACGAATACTGCGCGGATTCCTGTATGTCTTCGCTACGCCACACAACCTCGCCGGTGTTCTTGTTCAGCGCCGCAACGGTACCGAGCTTTCCACCGGGTGTTACGATCAGCAGATCACCTACCATCAACGGTGATTCGGAATACCCCCAACCCGGACGTCCGCCGTTGAGATCGGCGGCAAGATTGACGTGCCACAAGGTGCTTCCGGTGGAAAGATCCAAACAGCTCACGTCACCGTTTCCACCTTCGACATAAACGCGATTATCCACAATCGTGGGCGTTCCCCGCGGACCGTCACCCTGACCGTTTCGATAGCCACCGATGTAGCCACGAAGCTCGGCGGCCGTCAACTGGCCATCGCGGTTTGGTAGGTTCCTGGCATAGTACGTCGCCAGTTCATCCAGCGAGACGAGACCGTCCTTGCCACGTTCGCTTTTCAGCAGGTACTCTTCGATCTCGTCAACCGTGAGCAACTCGTCGCCCTTGCGCGTCGTTGGATCACGGAGATCCGCGCGTCGAAACGAGCGGTTGAAAGGGGATTGGCGCGCCTCGTCACGCGAAATCATCCCATCCAGTTCAACTTTCTCTCCCGCTCGATTCGTGTCTTTGTCGAATGTTCTAATCAACGCTGCCGCGCGAGACTTGGCCAGTGCCTCCGCATCGGCCGATCCATCGGACGAATCCACGCGGGCAAAATAATCGCTAAACAGTCTGCCAGCTTCGTCAAACGTGAGTTGCTCGTCGCCGTTCTTATCAAGCGCGTCGAACATCGTTCGAGCCCGATTGTTCGCAGTGGCTGCGACGGCATTCGCGTCGCCACCATCGGCCGTGTCATAGGTATTGAATCGCCACGAGAGACCGGCCAACGCCTCAGACTCGTCGACCGCGCCATCTTGATTGCGATCGAGGCGTTTCATTTCCGACCGGATGCGATCGTCCAATTGCCCTAATACGGGCTCGGGCTGAACCGCCCACAGCAGACTTCCGTCATCTGCATTTAACGCAATCACATGTTCGACGCCGTTCAGATCGCCCTGGGTAACCACACGGCCATCCTTGACAGCAACGGACGAATAACCAGCACCAACATTGTCGACTTGCCAAACGACCTTTGGAGCACCGCCGACGGGCCACTGCTTGAGCAGATTCTTCTCGGTCGAAATGCCGTCGCGGTTAGGGCCTCGCCATTGAGGCCAATCCTGGGCGCTGGTCACGGCAGGTGCACTGAGACTTGCCAGGAAACACAACACGGCAACCAACCATAAACCGAAAGCTCGTCGAGAAGACATGAAGGACTTCCTTATGTAGCAAGTGGGCAAAGGCCCGAATGTGCCCTGACATCTTGATTTTTCGGCAGGACCAAGTTGAACTCCGTCCGTATTCCCGGTCGGAATGCAACGCCGGCGTAAAATGTTGCGTGTCATGAGGCACTAGGCGGGGGAACGCGGCATCGCAGGTCTAAAATCGCCGCAGGCAGGAATGTGCCACTATTGTTGCCAAAACGGCATCGCTGGGCAAGGTTCAGCGGCCAGCTTTATTTGATGCCGGCCCTTTGTTCGATACCGGCCAGGCCAGACAATCGTGCCGCGGAGGGCCGCCGATCGAGGCGACTACCGTCCCCAGAGCGAGTTCCCGGGCCGACTGTTGCGAACGGGTTCCGCGAATGGCTTTTGGAAATCGCGGGGACGTGAACCTACGACCTCCGGCCCAACGTCAGGCTCGGCATACGGATCGTAGACCGATGCGTCCAACTGTTGCTGTCGCATCGTCCCCTGGGGGCCCCACCAGTTTATCGCGTTGCCGCACCCAGCCGTTTGCATCAAGATAACAACCGCAATCGATCGGTAGATGTATTTGGCCACAACAGATTCCTCGCACAAAAAGCAGCTTGCCCGGTAAGCGCCGAGCCAAGCGAGGGCGGATTGTAGGCACAATCGCTGTTTTACAACAGCCAGATTCAAAGTGCGTCCGTGCTATCGTGCTAGCGCCAAGGAGATCTGTCAAAGGACGGAAATCCACCGGTATCCTGCTAGGCGAAACGCTGTTTGCGCCGTATCATCAGCGACTGCTCTGTGCTGCCACAGGCCGCCGTTGTCATCCGGATGCCCGCAATCGCAAGGAACGGCCATGAATACGCCCGTTTTAGAAACTTCGCTGGAAGATCTGCCTGTTCGCCGTGGAAAGGTCCGTGACATCTACGAACTCAAAGACCAGTTGTTGATGGTCAGCACCGATCGGATCAGCGCATACGACTGGGTCATTCCTACTGGCATTCCAGACAAGGGACGTGTACTCACGCAAATCAGCGGGTTCTGGTTCGACATGCTGGACACACCAAACCATCTGCTCTCACTCGAGCTGGATGGTGCCGACCTGCCTGCGTCGACCGATCTGGAACCGTTGGTTGGCCGCAGTATGCTTGTGCGAAAATGCGAGGTCGTGCCCATCGAATGTGTGGTGCGTGGATACCTCGACGGATCGGGTTGGAAGGAATACGTGGCGTCAGGTGAGGTCTGTGGGATCAAGCTCCCAGCTGGACTGAAGCAAGGTGACAAGTTGGAGACCCCGATCTTCACACCCGCCACCAAGGAGGACGAAGGCCACGACATCAATATTTCTTTCGAGCGAATGGTCGAGATCATCGGCGAAGAGACGGCCACGGACCTGCGGGATCGCAGCATTGATATTTACCAGCGCGGTGCGGCCTACGCTTTGGAGCGAGGTATCATCATTGCCGACACGAAATTCGAATGGGGTCGGTTTGACGGCGAATTGATCTTGATTGACGAAGTCCTGACACCTGACAGCTCCCGATTTTGGCCAGCCGATCAATATGCCCCGGGCGGCAGTCAGCCATCATACGACAAACAGTTTGTACGCGACTGGTTGGGGACGACCAACTGGGATAAGAACAGCCTCCCTCCTGCCCTTCCGGATGACATCGTGGCCAAGACACGTGAAAAGTACATCGACGCCTACGAGCAATTGACCGGCAAAGCGTTCGCTTGGAAGTAGATGAGAGCAGCGCGGAGGGTGTGGAGCGTACGTGGCGGGGGCTTGGCAGAGATGATCGCTGACGGCTCAATGCCAGCTTGTGCGTTGGGCCGTGGTCAATCGGATTCGTTCGCCACGAGCGTGCGCGCCAAGTATCGTGCACGCAGTAGATTTCCATATTTTTGGGGCGATTCGTCCTGAAAATACTGTTCGCGGGCTTTTTCAATATCGCCCAAGGCTTCGTAAGTTCGCCCTAGATTGTACCGGGCACCACCTGTCCAGGGCCCATCGGGAAACGCTTCCAAGGTGCGCCGCGCAAACCACTCGACGGCCGCCTCCGGCCGACCATCGTCGTACTGCGCCAACCCAAGCCAATAACTGGCGTGGTGCTTGGTGTTGGTCACAACCATTTTGGCCATCGCCATGCGGCCTTGGAAGTAGACTTGTCGTTCGTCATCCTGGCGTGTCAGGCCGAGTTGCTCTTGCACCCTATCGGAAGTTTCGATCTGGTCGAGTTGGGCGTTGGGAATCCGTGACTCCAGATACAACATCTTGGCACCTTTTTCGTCGCCGACGTTGCCGAACTTGTTACGAAAATGCAAGTGCCGTGCTCGCACCAATCCGTTGCGAGCAGCGAAGACAACGTACTTGTCCAAATAATCGCGTTGCGAGTCAGGATCTTCCCTTACTTCTGCCTGCAGCTTCTCCAGGTAAGCGGGGGTCGCGGTCGCAGTCTGATACCACGTTGTTTCGTACGAAATTGGCCAAATCTGTACATCTCCCACGCCGGGACATTTCTTTAGTCGGTCTGACAACTCAGTTCCATCCACCGTTAGCACGAGCCGACCGTCGCCGGTCAGATTCTGGTGCACTAACTGCATTCGACGCGACAGATCTTGCTCAGAGGCGTCGACCAACGCGAGCACCTCCATCAAGTCTTCTTCAACCACGCGATATCTGAAATCGGTACCAATATTAAGTTTGGCGAGAAGCGACGTGTCGGCTTGAACTTGTTGCAGCGTTGCGATGCCCTCGTCATTCGGCCCTGGGAGCGCCAAACCAATCTCAGTATCGAACAGGTACAACTGATCACGAATCAGCACCGCAGGCAACCACGGACGTGCGCGGGGCGGAGTGGTCAGACCTGGAAACGCCAACATCACGACGTCAATTTCTTGCTGACGAGCAAGTTGCATGAAAACTCGCGCTCGAGCCAGCGAATCACCTCGACCATATAGCAGGGTCTGCCATGGATGCGTCTGGTAACCAGGACCGGCGATGCCTCGCATCGGCGGCGGGAGGAGACGTTTCTGGTTTGCCGCGGCCCCCGTCGTAAGCTCAATCGGGTCAAACGGATACGGGATGGTTGTTTCGAGCTGAATATTGCGAATGGTCCAATCAAACAACCGTTCCGCAACGATCAACTGATCAACCTCAAAATCTTCAAGCGTCTCCGCGTGCGCCTGTGACCGATGACCCAGCGGACCTAAAACCGGCGCGCGCGCCACCCACTTGGCAATGTTGGCGCACCAGACTGACTGCATCAGTGATTTGATGTCGTTTAGATAGAATTGGGGACGCCCCAGTTCTGCGACCACACGCTTGCGCATCTCGCGAGGCAGACTTTGGCTGAGCGGATCCGGTGACCAATCGTCGGTCAGTTTCATTTCGTCCACCCAGCGATTCAAGTGATACGCAACCTGAACGTTGGCTTGCTCTTCTTCAAACTCGTCCATGCGATTGGCAAAATCGATCGCAGCGTTCAAGTGCTTGGAAGAAGACTGTTCGGTGGCCGCGAAGCCAGTCTGTTTTTTCGAATGTTGTTGCGTATTCGAAGGACAACCGGCGAGGGTCATCAGCCCTAAACAACTCAGCCCCGTGGCGATCAGCCTGAGCGTTACACGTGGCGACCGGACCCGTTTCGAGTCGGCCTTCCTAGCCTGGAGCGGTACAGCCTGGGCCGGCCAGCACGCAACCGCTTGTAACGATGCGAGGTAACGACAACGAAGGTTCAAGAGAAACTCTCCACGGTTTCACGAATCCTCAGGATACGATCGAGGATGGCGGCAAACTGGTCTAAATGGATCGTATTGGGACCGTCGCTCGGTGCCGAATCTGGGTCAGGATGCGTCTCGAAAAACAGACCATCGACTCCAATGGCGGTTGCGGCCCGAGCCAACGGTTCGACCATCGCACGATTGCCACCCGTTGTCGTTCCCAATCCTCCAGGTTCCTGGACACTATGTGTGGCGTCAAATATCACAGGGGTCCCTAACTCGCGCATCTGCGGCAACGCACGCATGTCATTCACAAGGCGGCCATAACCGAAAAACGTACCGCGTTCGCACAACAATACACTACGGCAGCCGGAGCCATTTAGTTTGCCGACAACCTGTTTCATGTCCCATGGGGCGAGAAACTGCCCCTTCTTGACATTCACCGCTCGACCCGTCTTTGCCGCGGCAACCAAAAGATCGGTCTGTCTAGCCAAAAATGCGGGGATTTGCAGCAGATCACAGACTTCGCTGACGGGCGCCGCCTGTCCGGATTCGTGAATGTCCGTCGTGACCGGGAGCCCCGTCTCCCGAGTGACGCGGCCCAAAATCCTGAGCCCATCCACCAGGCCGGGACCCCGGAACGAATCGAGGCTCGTACGGTTGGCTTTATCAAACGACGCTTTAAAGACCAGTTGCACCGGGCGCGTGGCCGCGATATCTCGCAATGCGTGAGCGATCTCTAGAACGAGCGATTCGTTTTCGATCACGCATGGTCCGGCGATGACCAGCATTTCGCAGCCGATGCCACAACGATAGGGGCCTACTTGGACAGGATTTTCAGGCGAAACGTCTTCCAGTGGGGGATTTTCAGGCACGGCGTTGGTTCTTTCAATTTCGTCCAAAGATTGGGGGATCCGCGACAACGTTCAGTGGCCGAATAAAGATGCGTCTTGATCGCAAATCGGCTTCGAAAGCTCGTATCACGTTTTTCTTCACAAATGAGCCAAGTTTTCAGCGACGGGCACCGACCGCAGGTTGGTCGGAGAGCGGGTCGCCGCAACTGAGCGATAGCTCGCATTGGCCCACGTTCTTGTGTTGCTCTGCCTAGCTTCGACGAAATTCTAACAGATTATTGGCTTGCGCATTTGCCAACACACCAGTAAAATGGGGCTACGGGTGAGCAATTGAAGCTCACGAAACAAATCGAGCCGAACGGTTGCGTCAACAACTGAACGGCTCTGACTCGCAAACGGAAGGATGATTTCCGATGCAAGCTATCTCTAATTCTACGGCTGTTCTCTCGCCACAACAATCGTCAACGCTCTTGAGGATTGGTGACGTCTCTCGGAGATTTAATGTCGCAACCACCACAATTCGCAGGGCGACAAGCAACGGCTCTCTTCTCTGCCTGACATTGCCTAGTGGGCATCGCCGTTTCCGAGAGCAAGACGTACTCTCTTGGCTTGGCATCTGTCATGCAGAAGAAAATGGCCATGATGGACAAATTCCTATCGCAGCCGTAATTCGCGTCTCATCTGACGGGCAAGCTAGGCGTGTGGGATCGTCAGAAAAATCATCACTCGAACATCAGGAGCAACGGGTCCGATCGTACATCAATAATCGGTGGGGCGAGAAAGCAAAGATTACGTGGTACAAATCTGTCGGGAGCGGGATGAACTTTGAACGCAAAGTTTTCTTGCAATTGATTAAGGATATTCTTGATGACAAATATCGTAATGGGTTTATTGTTGCTACAGACCCAACTCGCCTAGCACGCTTTGCGGTCCAGCTTATCAGCTTCCTTGTTAATCGTGGCGGGGCTCAGTTGATCTTCACAATGAACGATGAAGACAAAGACTTAAATGAGACACTAACAGATGAGATTCTCTCGATCCTAACTCACTATACCGCGAAGGCGAGTGAAGTGGACCCCATGCGCTGGGCGCAAAAGGGGGTTGTATAGTGGGTAGAACTCCGATCGGTTGGGAGAGCGGCAAGCGTGCCCGTCAGAGGCATCG
>NYXM01000154.1 GCA_002685655.1 Planctomycetaceae bacterium | reverse complement strand
GGGTTTGGTTTTCCCGTCGTGCCCGAAGGCACCGCGCGATTGCGAGTTCAGATGTCGGCCGCACATACGGATCAACACCTGGAACAAGCGCTCGCTGCCTTCGGAAGGTTGAAGGAGGAAGGATGAACCAGAACCGCTGCGAACTTCCAACGATCAACCACCAACCACCTACTCCGTCATGAAACAGCTGAACTCAGTTGCCGAGCGAGCACTGCTCAAACTGGCCGAGACACTAGTCGACCAACGACGGGCACGGGTCATAATCCCGCCAAAGCAGGCAGCCAGCGGATTCTGGTTCGGTGGTGGAAATATGGTCGAAGCACCAGACGGATCGCTCTTGTTGGTCGGCCGGTACCGCAACCACGGCGACTCGCGCACGGGTCTGGGGCTCGGCGAGCGGGGCTTGGAGCTGGCAGTTTTTCGTTCGACCGATGATGGCGATACGTTTACAAAGACGCTCAGCTTCGCCAAATCCGCATTAGATATCGGCGATCGCAAAGTGCTTTCGATTGAAGGCAGTGCATTGAGAACAACGGCGAACGGTGTCGAACTTTTTTTCTCGACTGAAAAAACCGGAATTCCGTACCCCGGCGAGTTTTCATCGTTCCTCAAACCAGGGGCGGGCGTCTGGACGGTGGACCATCTGCAGGCAAGTTCCGTCGAACAGCTCGCTACGGCCACGATCTCTACGATCTTCCAATCCCAAGATCCGTCAGTCATCCATATGAAGGATCCAGCCGTCTACGGAGCGGCCAACGGCGACACCGTACTGATGTTTTGCACACATCCGTTTTGCTGGTCCAGTTCAAACACGGCGTTCGCAGTTCGAGCCGCGGATCAGACGGAATTTGCCGAAGCGGATTTCGCGTGCTTTCCACGCGGACCGGCCTGGGATGTCGCTATCACACGTGGCACGGCCATCGTGGACATTCCACGCGTTGGCCTGTTTCAGGACCGACAGGTCAGTCTGCTGTTTTACGATGGCGGCGAATCGCTCCGCAACCTTGTGGAACATCAAACTGCCGTGAACCGACCGCGTGGTTATTCGTGCGAAGAGCTTGGCGGCGTTGCGTACATTATTGACGGCGATTTTCAGAACATTGTTCGACTATCCAAATACGCACCGATGTTCTTGAGTCCGTACGGAACCGGCTGTAGCCGTTACGTGGATGTTCTGGCGACGAGCGACGCATTTTACGCCACATGGCAGCAATCGCAGGAGGATCTGTCGCAACCACTGGTGATGAACAAGGTCGATCGGAACGAAGTGGCATCGCTGCTCGATTCCGATTAGAGTCTAGCTTTGGGACATGTGAGCGCGGTGCGCGCATGTCTCGCGAGCGACCCACACCGACCGCAGGTTGGTCGGGGAGCGTACCAAATACGGGCACATTCCCTATCTGGCAGCGGCACTGCCGATTAGGCTGAGTGCGGCAAGACCTTGGCACGACGGATTTTTCTTGAATACTCCCCATGGCATTTTTGCACGGTGGTTTTGATGACACACAGATCTCTTCGCTCACATCATCTTGTTTTCGCACTCGTTTGCTGTCTCGTCGCGCCGATATTGGATGCCGCCGAGCGACCGCCTAACGTCATCTACTTACTGGCCGACGACCTGGGCTACGCGGAACTCGGCTGCTACGGTCAGAAGTGGATTAAGACCCCGCACATTGACCGCATCGCGCACGAAGGGATTCGGTTCACGAATCACTATTCAGGCAATGCCGTGTGCGCGCCGTCACGCTGCAACCTGATGACAGGCAAACATCCCGGGCACGCCTTCATCCGCAACAATGGAAACCCACCTGCTCGGCGCAACTTGGGAACGCCTGAACAACTGTATTTCCCTGGTCAGTTTCCAATCCCGTCGAACGAAGTCACGATTCAGGAGATGCTCAAGCAAAAGAAATACGCAACCGCCGCGATCGGCAAATGGGGGCTCGGCTTCGAGGGCTCGACGGGCGATCCAAACCGCCAAGGCGTGGATCTGTTTTACGGTTTCCTTTGCCAGGTTCACGCGCACAATCACTACCCAAAGTTCCTCTGGCATTTGCGTAATGGGAACGCCAAGAAGGAAATGCTGTCTGGCAACGACCGCACGCTCCACGGCAAGACATATTCTCAGGATCGCTTTATCGACGTGGCGTTAGAGTTCATTGATCAGAACAAAGATCGCCCTTTTTTCCTTTACATGCCGTTCGCGATTCCACATTTGTCGATCCAAGCGCCCGAAGCGTCGGTGAACGAGTACAAGGATGTGATTCCGGAAGAGGCGTACAAACACCGTGGCTATCTTCCACATCCGACGCCACGGGCTGGCTACGCGGCGATGGTGACACACATGGATCGTGGCGTTGGCCAAATAATGGCGCGAGTGGCCGAACTTGGATTGGACGCTAACACGTTGATCATTTTCACATCGGACAACGGCCCAACATACAATCGGCTGGGTGGATCCGACTCCGATTTTTTTGCCTCCGCGGGCAACTTCAGAGGGCTTAAAGGCAGCCTGTATGAAGGAGGTATTCGCGTGCCGATGGTCGCGCGTTGGCCCGGCAAGATCAAGGCGGAATCGGTGACCGATCTACCGTCCGCCTTTTGGGACGTGATGCCAACCATCGCCGAAATAACAGGCACGACGCCTCCCGAGAAGATCGACGGGATCAGCTTCGCCCCGACACTGTTGGGTGAATTGGACCGCCAAGAAAAGCACGAATACCTGTATTGGGAGTTCGCCGCTTATGGCGGCCAACAAGCAGTTCGGCAAGGTAACTGGAAAGCGATTCGCCAGAACATGCTAAAGAAGAGCAACCAAGACCCACTCCAAACGGAACTCTATGATCTGGCCAACGACATTGGCGAACAACACAACGTCGCGGCCCAACATCCTGACGTGATCGCCAAGCTGAATGTCATCATGCAACAAGCACGCACGCCCAGCGACCTGTTCGCCTTCGGGCCCTTGGATGAACTAGAGAGTCGGCAATAGGGAGTTGGTATAGTTGAGCCAGTTGCCTACTTCCTGCCCTTTCTCCTTGCCTTATTGTCGCTTCGACGGGCCTTTTTCCGAGCCTGTTGTCGCTCGACTTTCTTGGCCTTGGTTGCCTGCTGCGCGGCAGTTTCCTGCGCGACCAATTCCGGAGTTTCGAAAGTGATCGGACCCAAGGCACCTGCCCGCAGGTCATTGATGAAGATGCGCGACGTGCGGTCATAATCAACGATGCCGCCTTTCGCCAAACATCCTCGTTTCTTTCCAATGGCATCCAACAGAGCGATTTGGTCGACGGGCATCGCGTCCAACGCGTAGCGCGTGACGAGCGCCTCGTGATATTCTTTCAAGAGATAACCGGCCACAAAGTAAGCGACATCGGCATACTCCATCGCGGTATCTTTGATGGCACCAGTCGCGGCGAGTCGGTAGCCACTGTTTTCGTTTTCCACATTTGGCCAAAGGACACCCGGCGTATCGAGCAGCACGATGCCCTTGCCGATGCCGATCTGTTGCTGGCTCTTGGTGATGGCCGGTTCGTTGCCTGTCTTGGCGATCTTTCGGCCAGCGAGAATGTTGATGAGAGTCGACTTGCCGACGTTGGGAATGCCCACGATCATCGTCCGAATGGGCCTTCCCAGGCCGTGACGATGCGGCAACATTTTGTGGCACAGATCGGTAAGTCGTGCGATCTTCCCCGGCTGTAAGGTCGTGACGGCCCGCGCCTTGACGCTGCTCTGCTGCTCCAGATGTGTTTGCCACTGGGAGGTCCGCACTGGGTCGGCCAGATCGCTCTTGCTGAGCAGTTTCAGGCACGGCTTCTTGCCGCGCAAAGTCGCCAGCATTGGATTTTGGCTGCTGAACGGGATTCGCGCATCAAGTAGTTCAAGGAACAGATCGACCTTTGGCAGTGCTTCCCTGATCTGCAGTTGGGCCTTGTGCATATGCCCGGGAAACCACTGGATTTGCATATTGACTTACCTTCGCGCTGGGTTCAGCCTTTCGATTTTGAGAGACGACTGACAAGACGAGATGGGTCGAATGAGCCAAGTTCTCAGCGACGGGCACCGACCGCAAATTGGTCGGAGCGCGGGCCGCCGCGACCAAACGATAGCTCGCGTCCGCCTGAGGCTCAGCCTCGCTAGGAGACATTTCCAATTGTAACAGGCGTGGCGAAGCACTCCGCCACGCCAGCCTGATGGTTCGATTGCGTCTTTAAGATGTTATTACAGATGCTACTTGCTTGGACGGGGTGGGCCTTGTGGACGACCAGCTCGGTCTCCACCAGGTCCACCTCGGTCTCTGCCAGGTCCACCTGGACCGCCACGCCCGCCGGGTCCTCCCGCACGAGGTCCACCCGGTCGACCTGGACCGCCCCGCTGGCGCGCCCTGCGACCCATCGCCTCGGCGAACTTTGTCAGTTCCACCTTGTCAAGCTTGCCGTCTTTGTCGGCGTCAAACCGCATAGCGGTTTCAACCAGCTGTTTCGGGCTGGGTGGGCCACCAAAGCCTGGGCCACCTGGACCAGGTCGTCCGCCCGGCCTTCCGCCGCCCGGGCCACCGAAACCTGGGCCACCCAGACCAGGTCGTCCGCCCGGCCTTCCACCGCCCGGGCCACTGAAACCAGGACCACGACCGCCAGGGCCGCCACGGTCTCCACCTTCTCGTCGGCCAGTGCCATGGGGATCACTCCGGGTCCGCTCGCGACCGGGGCCGTCGCTACCACGACTTCTGTTGCTGGGTTGGTCACCTTTCGAACGTTCACGACCTCCAGCGGTTCCGCGACCTTCACCACGACCTTTGCCGCCAGGACGTTCGCCCTCTGGACGAGCTCGCCCAGTACCAGGGCGGCCTGGACGATCCGAGTTGGCATCCGGCCGCTGGCTGCGACGTTCACCGCGACCTTTCCCTGGTTCGCGAGCTTCACCGCGACCGCGACCACCATCGGGACCTGGACGGCCTGGACGATCCGAGTTGGCATCCGGCCCACCCGGACCACCACGTCCGCGTTGCGATTGACCATCGGGACCGTCATCGGGCTCACCACGACCAGCCGGTGGCTGAGACCTGGCGAATGTCGTCATCAAGCCGATTGCTGCGATGGCGACAAGAAAGGTTGTTGTCTTCGTCATGGATTGCTTCCTCGAAAAAGAGAATCATGTGAAACGGTGTAGTCTTGTTTCGTCGTCCGCCGTCGTGGCAATCACGGACGGATTATCGCACGAAGCCACATTCAATGCGAGCTCGACGTTCTTCATCAGCGGCAGTAACCGGCCCCAGACTTTCGGGTCGATCTTTCTTGCCGACCAGCTCCGATTAGACAAGCGGTATGTAGCACCGGCACGGCCGAGCGCACTGCGCGCGAAATTAGATTCACCCCAGGCTTTGGCGCGCACCTTTCTTGTTGCCGTTCCGCAACATGTTGACCCCCTGTGGCGGGAATGCAACGAGTGCTGCGGATTACTGGCACAGGAGAGAATCATCATAACCTGTTTGCATCACGCATCTTAGCGGCACAATCACGGTCTTTTTGTGCGAGCTGGCACCACGAGTGCATTTCTTCCGGACCAACAACGGTCCCACACCGAGTTTTGAACTCGCACCAAAGAAGGAGTCGCGCTTTGGCCAAAACTACCCAAAAAACCACCCCAGCCAAGTCGAAGACCGTGGCAGCGGCCCGAATGAACGGAAACGGCCGCAGCAACGACTTCTTCCATGCCGACGACGAAGACTCCGCCAACCGAACTATCGATCACGACGAAGAAACCACTGGAACGAGCGAACGACAGGGTTCGTTGAAGAACAACACCGACGATCCTGTCCGCATGTACTTGATGCAGATGGGGCAGATTCCGTTGCTCTCGCGCGCTGAAGAGGTTGACGCAGCCAAGCGAATCGAACACACACGTTTCTACTTTCGACATAGTATGCTGGCAACAGATTTCGTGCTCCGAGGGGCAGTCGAAGCGTTGCAGCAAGTTGCCGCCGGCACGCTCAGATTGGATCGCACGATTGAAGTTTCCGTGACCAACACGACCGAAAAGAAGAAGATCATGCAACGGCTGGGGCCAAACCTGAAGACCCTCAATCATCTCTTGCGACAGAACCACGAGGATTTTCATATCGCGATCAGCTCCCGCCGCCGTCGCAAAGAACGCCACGATGCCTGGCATAGACTAGTGATCCGACGAAATCGGGCGGTCCGACTGGTTGAAGAGCTGAATCTTCGAACAAATCGCCTGCAGCCACTCTTCGACAAACTGTGCGACATCTCGCTCCGTATGCAAACTTTGAAAGCCCAGATCGCCGAAGCACACGAATCGGGATACTACGCCGGACGGACGGTCAACGAATTACGAGCCGAATTACATTACTTGATGCGCATCACGTTTGAGAGCCCAGCCACGCTAGACCGGCGCGTCATGAAGACACATGCCTATCGCGAGCTATATGATCGAGCCAAACGCGACTTATCGGCTGGTAACTTGCGATTGGTTGTGTCTATCGCCAAGAAATACCGCAACCGTGGACTCAGCTTTCTAGACTTGATCCAAGAGGGAAACACGGGCCTGATGCGTGCCGTCGACAAATTCGAGCATGAACGTGGCTACAAGTTCTCGACCTATGCGACCTGGTGGATTCGTCAGGCTATCACCCGAGCGATTGCCGACCAGAGCCGCACTATTCGCGTGCCCGTCCACATGATTGACACGATGAGCAAAGTCCGTACCGTGACGCGGGAACTCGTGCAGGAACTCGGACGCGAGCCGACCGCCGAAGAAACGGCTGCCAAAGCCGGCCTGTCGCTGGACGATACCCGTTGCATCATGAAAATGTCACGTCAACCACTCTCGCTGGACCAGCCCGTGGGAGATCACGACGACAGTTATTTTGGTGAGTTTCTGCAGGACTATCGCGAAGAAGATCCATTGTACGACACCAACCAAGAATCGCTCAAACAGCGGATCGAACTTGCGATGCAGGACCTAAACTATCGGGAACGTGAGATCATCCGACTGCGATACGGTTTGGCCGATGGCTATTCGTACACATTGGAAGAAGTCGGCAAGATCTTCTCGGTCACACGGGAACGCGTCCGGCAAATCGAATCGAAAGCGGTTCGCAAACTGCAACAGCCCTATCGCTGCCGTTCGTTGGCAAGTTTTCTCGACGGCATTGAAATGCCTGTCGAAGGAACTAGCGAAACCGTCTAACGTGCCGGCCACACG
The DNA here is from genome assembly GCA_002685655.1 of Planctomycetaceae bacterium. Next base: position 2,789 of record NYXM01000154.1, on the reverse strand, counting down.
GCACACCAACTACGTGAATCAACGTTCTCACTTGGAATCCGCCAGCAAGCGTTGATATGCCGCCAGCGCGGCCCGATATTCAGCGAGTGCCGGTTCCTCGAGCACGTTCTTGTGACGCGCCAATTCGTCCTGGACGCGAGAGACCAGGTATTCCACCTCTGCCCGCCGTGGCCGCAACGGTCTTCCCGTGACATCAATGTGTGTTGGCGACGAATGAGCAAATCGCACGCGTCCGTCGCCGGTCCTTTCGAAACACCGAACGGTCAGCCAGGTCGAAGTCTCGACAGGGATCGATTCGCTAATCCGTGACTCATAGGCACTCGAAGAGGTCGTCTGGTTCTGCGGCGTGATCGTCTTGATCACCGCGCCCTCGGACACCACTTCGATCGCCGTAAGCGGGCTGGCGCTGCGGATCCAGCCTTTCAGTTGATACTCAGCCGGGGCGGTTGCCGTCAACGTACTTCCCGGCGGATGGTCTGCAACGGTGACGTCCATCATCGGACCCGTGGTCACGAACGTGCGGCCCTTGTCAAGCCCTTCCATCCAGTTCGCGTAGGAGAAACCGTCCGGCAGATGAACGTAAACGCGACCGAATCCCAGCGGGACCGGGTGAACTCCTGACGCCGTTCCAGCAGTCGGACGCAAACGAAATCCACAGTTCAGCAGAGCGTAGTAGTTCTGAAATGTAAAGTCGATCCAACCACGTTCGGTCAATCCGCCTTCGTCCTGTTCGATTCTCATGTATGCGGGCGGCGCAGTGCCAAATTGACGAAAGGCAAACGGAACCCGCCAAATGTGGTTGTTCGTCAATTCGTAAAGATCGACATTCATGACCGGAACCAGCATCATCGACCAGGGCCAATTATGCTTATCCAATTCCAGTAGTCCGCCTTGCTGATGCGTTTGCCGAGCGATCTCACCAACCGGTGGCACACCTTGCGTAAATACTGATTTGTGATTGATGGCGAAGATGGCACCGAGCGTATGACGATTTCCATTGACGCGGAATATTTCGTATTCCGTGTTCATCGGGTAGATCACATGCGTCGCGTCCACTCGAATCAACTCCGGTTTGATCGCGGGCGAATTCTTGTCTCCCCGCGAAGGTGGAGTACCCGAACTGGTGACCCAATACGTTAGCGGCAAGGCAACGTTCAAATGCTCGGCCTGCACGAGGTTCGGCAGATCATCAACTTGCCGATGAACGTGTGTTTCGCCCGAATACCATCCTAGGGTGTTCATGTCGATCCATCGTCGCAGTCGCAACGAGACCGTCGCGGGCTGTTCACCAATTTCGACCGAGACCTTAGCCGTTTGGTACTCCTTACCGCATTCGGCAGTCAGCGTGTAACGACCAGCAGCCAAATCAACCAGGAAGGGATCTGGCGAGAGCGTTGTGTGCGCCTCGATACTCTCTGCACTCCGCTGCTTTCGGTAGGTTACTGCCGTTCCGTCGGTCGACGCCGAGCTGGCAAAAAACCACGGCCACTGGTCGGCTGTTCCTTCTTCAGGCTGTTCAGATTCTGACTTGATATAAAGCCGGGCAGCAATTCGCGCACCCGAAACAGCGTCAACGATCTCGCCGCGCAATTCAGCGGCTGTCGTCGTTCTGACCACCAGCAGACAACCTGGCAGAAACGATGCGAGCAAAAGAAACAGAACACTGCGGGCCGGGTAGTTGAGGTTGATCATGGTTGCCGTTCCAGGTTAAGAGCCGTCAGGATTTCGGACGTTGCCTGCGATTTATTCAGCACGTAGAAATGCACGCCGGGGACGCCCCGATCCATCAGATCTTGAATCTGTTGCGTGGCAAAGTCAACACCGACACGAAATTGAGAATCAGAATCCTCGCTTTGGCCAAGTGCGGTGACAAATCCCGCAGGCAACTGGGCTCCGCACATCGCCGTGATTCGCTGGATCTGCGCTAGATTCGTCACTGGCAAGATCCCGGGAACCAGCGGAACGCTTATTCCAACTTTCTGCACGCGATCACGGAACCGAAAAAAGTCTTCGTTGTTGTAGAACAACTGTGTGATCACAATATCCGCGCCCGCATCGACTTTGCGTTTGAGGTTTTCAAGATCAGCGTCTGCGCTGACTGCTTCCTGATGCGTTTCCGGATAACCGGCAACCGCCACGCCAAAGTGGGAGAATTCTGCGTGAATCAACTCGACAAGCTGATTCGCATATTGCAGGCCACCGGCGGTCGACTTGAATTCAGTTTCACCCTGCGGCGGATCACCGCGTAGCGCGACGATGTAGTCGATCTGGCGCCGACCGGCGTCCTCGAGAAACGCACGCAATTCATCAATGCTGGCATTGACACACGTCAGATGTGAGGCGACGGGGATGTTAAATCGGCGCCTGACACCATCGACGATATTCATCGTCTTTTCGCGAGTCGAACCACCGGCACCGTAGGTGCACGTAATAAAACTGGGCTGAAACTGCATCAACTGTTCGACGTGGCGAAACAGAGCGCTCTCGCCCGCGTCCGTCTTAGGCGGAAACAGCTCAAAAGAAAGTCCACACTTCCTAGGTCCGTAGTGAGCGGCCAGTGTCATTGGGCAATTCGTTTTGGGTGATGCGCGGTTAGTTGAGAACTGGAGTCAAATCATAAGGCTTCACCACGCAATCGAGAATCCCCGCCCCATGCCGAGCCAATGATCCAGTGAGATCTATGGCGTCAGTTGGTCATCGGGCGCCTGCCGCTCTGAGTGCGTCAATTCGTACATGTCTCGGATAACTTGAGTAAAACGCCGTCAAGTTCGATTGTCTTGCCAGACGAT
>NYXM01000205.1 GCA_002685655.1 Planctomycetaceae bacterium | reverse complement strand
TTGAGCGAGACACCACGATCTCCAAATACGCCGTCCGCATTCAGCCGCAGAAAACCTGACGGTACATTTATTGCTGGGAGTTGCCTGACCCTTGAGCGCACAAACACCGACGGCGGAGCAAACCGATCACGGCGCAGCGTTAATCTTGGGAAGCGTCCTCGGCCTGATTTTGGCGAGCGGTGCGGCGGTTGCCGTCGGTGGCTGGCAAATCTGGCAGGCGAAGACCGGCGCGGGGCCGGTTAATGTACCAGCCTATCAGTCTGCGCCGCCTGTCGCGTATCCAGCTAACAGCCAACCCTATGGCGGTACGAATACACTCGGTTCGCCGGCACCGTCAGCGGGTGTTTCCACAGGGTTTTCCCCATACTCTGGAACAAACAACGCGGGCGCCGCTACAAACGCCGCGTATGGTGCGAGGCCATACCAGCCGTCATCCAATCCGAATGGTCCTACGCTGCCAGCTGCCCCAGGTCCGTAGGACCGAACGTCCGTAGCCCGAAGGCCATGCTTCTCATGACAGGTGTGCGTAATCGCGCAACTGTGCACCCTTGCCGCTCGGGAAGTCACTCGCCTCACGTTCGACTCAGCGATTCATGCGCACGAAGGGGGTGAAATCGCTGCCAGGCAATGCTTGGCACGCACTTTGCGTCCTATTGCTAATGCAGCAGCTGCAAAACCGAACTTGATCAAGTCGGTCTTTATGTGGCTCTCGAACGAATTCGGTGTGCATCGATTTCACATGCGCGCTGCAGGAGTTTAAGTGAATCGTACCGTCCGCCATCTGGCACATGATTTCATCGAGGAGGATTAGCACTCATGGTCAAACAATTCAAACAGCTTCGCGTCAAAGATGTGATGAGCAGACAGGTCGTGTCGGTCAACCCAGATGACACACTACACGAAGCCCTGGACCTGATCTGCGAGAATCGCGTATCTGCCTTGCCCGTCCTTGATTCGCATGGTCGCTGCCTTGGGATGCTCTCGACGAGTGACTTGATCGACTTGACACACGAGATAGACGATGAGCTTCACAATCTGGGACGGGCCAGCGAAACGAAACCGCAATGGCTGATCGAACAGTTGACTCGCGCGTTTGGATCTGAACGGGTGTCGGAACAGATGACGCCAAATGTCGCGACCATTCACCAGGAATTCAGCATCTCTGAAGCAGCAGCGACGATGATGCGAAACCGCGTCCATCGCTTACCCGTGACAGATGACCACAACCGACTACTCGGCATCATCTCCACGATGGACATCATGAGCGTAGTGGCGAACGGCGCAGCGCAGCCGGCCAAATGATGCCAGGTACGGGCGACAGGTTATGAGTACTCGGCTCGCGCTATGTAACGATGTTTCTTGCGTGGTTCGCCCATCAGCACGAGCACTTGATTCCACGGCATTGCAGAACCAAGCTGTCCTGCCCGCGCGGCCTTTGGCAAAAAACGCTGTACAGTTCGCGTCTTGCCTCGAAGAGACTTGACGGAGCGATTCGGCTCGGTGAAGCTGATTGCAGCGATTCAAGCAAAAGTTTCGTAACGTCACGCCAATTCGGTATGATGTTTCACTGGCACATTCGCGCAGTTCTGCGTGGAGGACGTTCTCTTCGTGTAGTGCCACGAGACTTTGGTAGGACGGCGCCTGATGTCCCGAGAGCCACAGCAACTCGATAGAGAGCCCTCGCACGCTGGACGTGGCTGGTTCGAATCGATCCTTGCCGCTTTCACAAACGCATTGCTAAAGCACACTGTCTTGGTGCTCACGCTGCTGATTGCCAGTGCCACCGTGTTATTGTTATGGCACCAATCGTATGCACACTCTGTAATTGCCAAGTCGATTGCGTTGGAAAACGCGCGTGCCTATTCCGAAGCCCTGGCAACATTTCGATCGCTCTACAGCTCGGAAGTCGTCGAACGAGTTCGCGAGCATGGCATTGAAGTTACGCACGACTATCACGATCGCGAAGGTGCGATCCCACTACCTGCCACGCTGAGCATGAAGTTAGGCGAGCAGATCGGCGTTGCGGGCCCAGACATGGCAACGTACCTCTATAGTCCTTACCCCTTTCCCGGGCGCGACAACGTCGGCGGATTACGTGATTCGTTCGCCGAGGATGCATGGAAGGCACTCTCCGCGAATCCCGATAGCCCCTTCTCTCGTGTCGAAGAAGTCAACGGCCGATTGACATTGCGGTACGCAACCGCAGACCGCATGAGAGCGAGTTGCATCGATTGCCACAACTCGCATCCCGATACGCCAAAGGACGACTGGAAGGTCGGCGATGTGCGTGGTGTGCTCGAAGTAGCAATGCAAATGGAAACGACTGTGGCTCGAACATGGTCGAGTCTTGGGCAGACACTGCTTCTGTTTACCATCTTTGGCACCGCCGCAGTTCTGGGAATGACGTTGGTCATTGGCCGTCTCCAACACACTTCGCGCCAGCTTGATATGCGGGTACAGGAACGCACTTCCGAGCTTCGGACGTCCAACGCGCAGCTCAAAACTGAGATCTCTGAACGCGAACAGATCGAACAAGCACTTCGCGAAAGCGAGCAACGATTCAAGACGCTTGTCGAACACGCGACCGAAGCCATCCTCCTGCTCGACATTGATGCAGGCACGTTTATCGAAGGCAATCCAAACGCCTTGCAACTTTTCGGCCTGTCTCGCGAGAAGTTCCTGAAGATGCACCCCGTCGCCTTGAGCCCAGGCACGCAGCCCGATGGACGAACCTCCTTGGATTCGGCAAACGAGAAAATTGGGCGAGCATTGGACGGTGAGACCGTCGTATTCGAGTGGATGCACTGCAACGTCCAAGGCGAGCCGATCCCCTGCGAAGTGCGCCTCGTCCGCTTGCCTTCCAGCGATCGTCGTATCATTCGGGCGAGTATCACGGACATTACGTTGCGCAAGCAAGCCGAAGCCGAGCTACGGCGGGCAAAAGAAGCCGCCGAAGCGGTCAGCCGTGCGAAGAGTGACTTTCTTGCCAACATGAGTCACGAAATCCGTACGCCAATGAACGGGATCATCGGCATGACGGAACTCTTGTCCAACACGCCTCTGACGTCGGAGCAACACAACTATTTACATATGGTCCAGGATTCAGCAGCTTCGCTGCTGCATTTACTTAACGATTTCCTCGACTTCTCGAAGATCGAAGCTGGAAAGATGTTTCTCGAGACGATCGACTTCAGCCTCCGTGAGACCGTCGGTCAGACGGTCAAGACCTTGGCCGCCGCGGCAGATCAAAAAGGGCTAGAACTTGCTTACCACATCGATCCCGAGCTGGAGGACAACCTCGCCGGCGACCCCGGGCGTCTCAGACAGGTCATCGTGAACCTCGTTGGCAACGCGATCAAGTTCACTGAATCGGGCGAAGTGATCATCAGCGTGACACGCGACTCCCCAACAGAGTCACCAGCTACGCTTCACTTTACCATCAAAGACACTGGGATCGGCATCTCGCCCGAAAACCAGGCAGGCATTTTCGATCAGTTTGCCCAAGCAGATTCTTCCACGACGCGCCGTTATGGCGGTACGGGCCTTGGGCTCACAATATCAAACCAGTTGGTCAGCATGATGCAAGGGCGCATGTGGCTGGAGAGCAAAGTCGGAACAGGCACGACGTTTCATTTCACAGCAAAATTTGGGATCGGAACCTCCGAAACTCCATCGCCGGCAACCAACTCGGAAGCGGTCTTGCGCATCATCAACAAATCAGCCAGACCTGTGCCGACTCTCACAATGGAAAGACAGAGAGCGCATGACCGCAAGCTTCGAATTCTTCTCGTGGAAGATGGTGCCATTAACCAGCGGGTCGCGACGGGCTTGCTCGAATCATGGGGCCATGACATCAAACTTGCCGTAAACGGGAAGGCAGCCATTGACATGTTTGCAACGGACGTCTTCGACATGGTGCTTATGGACATACAGATGCCAGAGATGGATGGGTACGAAGCGACGGCCATCATTCGAGAGCAAGAGGATGGGTCCCATACGCCGATCATCGCGATGACCGCGGCAGCCATGAGCGACGATCGGCAGCGATGCCTGGAGGCGGGAATGGACGATTACGTCGCGAAACCCATTGCGTCGGATGAACTGTACGCGATTATCGAGAAGTACGCATCGTCTGCTTTTCCATCAACCGCTCGCCGAGTATCGCAGCAAGAACGTCAAGGGAAGCACACGACCAGCGCGGATTCGAATGAAGCCCACATCGATCTTCGCAAGGCAGAAAGTCGCATCGTCGGTGGGTCCTCGGCAATGAAGGAGGTAGCAGAACTTCTGATTGAGGAGTTGCCCAAGATGCTCGAAGCAGTCGAATCTTCAGTGCAGACGGCGGATGCGAAATCACTGCGGCTCACGGCTCACACACTTAAGGGCTCGGCTGAGATATTTGGAGCAAGCGAAGTCGCAGCCATCGCTCGGGTCTTGGAGCGAATGGGCAAAGAGAGCAAGCTGGAAGGTGCCGAAGCCGAGAGCATCAAGCTTGCCGAGGAAGTATCACGTCTGTCCGCCGCACTTCGAAGTGAGTTTTGCTAGAGCCGAAGACGTCGTCTGCAATTCGGCCATTTGCCTGCCGGCAAGCCATTCGCCTGTCAGCAAGCCTTTCGCCTGTCAGCAAGAAGGTGTCTGCCTCGGTGTTGAAATGAGCTCGTTCAATAACTGGCAGTGTCCCGCTGGGCTCGACCAGACCCCATTAATCTTGTGTTCCTGATGGGTCGGTGGTCATTTCCGGAAGCGCCGGCCCGCAAGCCAATGAAAGGACCTGGACAAGAAAAGGGATCGCGCCCTAGGCATTCGTTCCTCATGCCCTACTACCGGAACTTCACTTCGCTTAATCACGGCCTAGAGACCCGTTTTATGCAAAAATCGGAACCTGCCTGAAAAGCGAAATTTGGCGTGTGAGGTCCGCTGGGATACAATAATGTCACGAGTAAGTTGCTCGTCAGGCAGAGCCGGCGCATGAAGATGCCAGAGCGGCCGATCGGAAAACCAGTACGATGTAAGCGTTGGGTTTTCCCAAACGCAGGGACGTGAGTGAAGGCCCGGAGAGGTATTGAGGCATGTCGGTTTCGTTGCAACAGGGGCGATCACCCGCAGATAATCGAATCGCTCGGTCGCTCCTCCTTTTGGGTGTGACCCTGGCTTGTGGGATACCGGCTGCGGGGCTGCTGGGTCCCAGAGTCCTACTGGCGGCGGATCTCAGCGAAACGGTGTCGATGTTCAAAACAGGCAAGTACCTAGAGTGCTCCGACGCCGCGCAGCTTGCCATCGACGACGGTCAATACAGCGAAACTTGGCGGCTGCTGAAAATCCGTGCTGACTTGATCACAGGACGCCACGAAGACGCCTTGGTCACTCTCGAAGCGGCCCTCCAGCGCTACAAGACCAGCGTCCGGCTCAGGTGGATCGGTAGCAGGGTGCTGCGGCATAACGGTCAGTCGGATCGAGCCCAAGAGCTGCTTGACGAGATTGACGTGCTCACGGACGGGAACAGCTGGCGATATAGCGACCCGGCCAGCCGGATTGCCTTGGGACGCTACTATTTATCTCGCGGCGCGGATCCCAAGAAGATCATTGATGGCGTCTACACTGCGGTCAAGAAACGCGTTCCAAGTTACACGGATGCCTACATTGCCTCCGGCCAGTTGGCGCTGGACAAGAATGACTTTCAGCTGGCGGCAGAAGAGTTTGGCATGGCGTTGAAACAGGACACGAGCGATCCCGATATCTATTTTGGGCTGGCACAGGCTTTCGCCTCCAGCGACGCGGAAAAGGCCGACGGGCATCTGCAAGCGGCGCTCGCTCGCAATCCGCATCACATCGACAGCCTGATCATGGTGGCCGACCATCACATCGACGCCGAACGTTACGAACAGGCGGGCGCGGTCTTACAAGAAATTTTGGAAGTCAACGTCCGCGAACCGCGCGCGTGGGCCCATCTGGCAGTGCTGGCACACTTGCGCGGTGACCAGGTCGGAGAAAACGTATTGCGCTCGACGGGGCTCGCCAGTTGGCCTGAGAATCCCACCGTCGATTTTCTCATCGGCCGTAAGCTCGCCCAGAAATATCGTTTTGCCGAAGCTGCCGCCTATCAGAGAAGTGTTCTAAAGGTCTCGCCTGACCACCTGCCTGCCAAGTTTGAACTGAGCCAGGCACTATTACGATTGGGACAGGAAGAAGAGGGCATGCGGCTGGCCAAGGAGGTCAACCAACAGGACGGCTACAACGTGGTCGCACACAATCTTGTCACTTTGCAGAACAACCTCAAACGATTCCAGACGCTAGAAACGCCAGGGTTTGTCGTTCGCATGGAACCTCGCGAAGCGCAACTGTATGGCCAACGCGCGCTGGATCTGCTCGGCGAGGCCAAGGCAACGCTTTGTGCCAAGTACAACGTCACGATTGACGAGCGGGTATTGGTCGAGATTTTTCCACGTCAGGCCGATTTTGCGATCCGCACATTCGGCCTGCCCGGGGGCGATGGTTTTCTAGGGGTCTGTTTTGGTCGTGTGATTACAGCCAACAGCCCCGCGTCACGCGGCAGCACGCCAGCCAATTGGGAAGCGGTCTTGTGGCATGAGTTCTGTCATGTCGTCACGCTGGAAAAGACGCACAACAAGATGCCGCGTTGGCTGAGTGAGGGGATTTCGGTTTACGAAGAGCGCCAAGCCAACGCGACTTGGGGCCAAACGATGACGCCCAGCTATCGCCAGATGATCCTGGAGGGCGCCTTAACACCGGTCAGTCAGTTGAGCGGCGCGTTCCTGCAGCCGCCGTCGGCGATGCACCTGCAATTCGCCTATTTCGAGTCCTCGCTGGTCGTTGAGTTTCTGATCGAACGTCATGGGTTGGAAACATTGCAGCGTGTGCTGGACGATCTGGGCGTTGGGATGTCGATCAACGATTCGCTGGCTCGTTACACGGGCTCGTTGGAGGTTTTGGACGACGAATTTGCCACCTTCGCTCGGCAACAAGCCGAACAGATGGCCCCCAAGGCGGACTGGAGCGAAGCGGATCTGCCCCAAGACGCAGACGTCGCGACACTGAAGTTGTGGGTGGCGACGCACCCCAATCATTTCGTCGCCATGTCACGCCTGGCGGCCGCCTTGATCCAACAGAGCCGCTGGAACGACGCCAAGACACTGTTGCCCGAGATCATCGCGCTGTTCCCTGATTACCACGAAATTGGCAACGCCTACACCATGCTTGCCAAAGTTCATCGAGAATTGGGCGAAACGAAGGAAGAGCGGGCGGTGTTAGAACAGCTAACGGCGCTGTCCGACGACGATGTCGACGCGTTGGGTCGATTGATGGACTTGTGCATCGAGCAAGAAGACTGGGACGCTGCTTTGAAAACCGCTGATCGGTTATTGGGAGTCAATCCACTGATCGCCGCACCACACCGCGTGATCGCTCGCACAGCGGAACAACTCAACGACAGCCCGCGGGCCATCACGGCGCTGCGTGCTTTGGTGGCCTTGGACCCAATTGATCCCGCGGATGTGCACTTCCGTCTGGCGATGCATCTCACGGAACTGTCAGAATTGTCCGCGGCGCGGCGCGAAGTCCTGCGGTCTTTGGAGGAAGCACCTCGATTCCGGGCCGCCCATCGCCAATTGCTGGTGATATTGGACAAAATCGCGGAGACTGAAGATCTCGAAACACCAGCCAAGTCGGATGACCAGCCATGAAAAGAACGTGTCGTCTCTTCATTCTGACGTTGTTGTTGGCCGTGACGGTCGTGGGCATTAGCTTGGGCCAGTGGGGGCGGCGGCGCACGCGTGACCTTGACTTGACCGACCCGGTGGATCGCAATGGCGTACCCCTGTGGAACCTCGACAAGGAATTCAAACGAGACACGTTTACATTTGCACGAATTCACTACACGTCATTGAGCGATCGAGGTGACTGGGGCAAGTGGCGGGTCGATTTCCCGGATAGCGATCTGAATTTTTCATTTCGTTTGCAGGAGCTGACTTCTTTGGATGTCGATCCGATGGGCAAAGTTGTCAGACTAACAGATCCCGATCTGCTGGATTACCCCTTCATTTATGTCATCGAACCGGGCGATATGTACCTGGCCGAAGATGAGGTGCTCGGCCTCCGCCACTACCTGGAAAACGGTGGGTTCATGATGGTCGATGACTTTTGGGGTGAAGGAGAGTGGTACCAGTTCTATACGCAACTGAAACGGGTCTTTCCCAAAAAGGAGCCGGTCGAGTTGCCATTGGAGCACGAGATCTTCCACTGCGTGTACAAGCTAAAAGTGAAGCCACAAGTCCCCAGCATCGGTCATGCCTTACGCGGTTATCGCACTGAACGCCGGGACGCCGGGGAGGCACACTACAGGGCCGTCTACGACGATGATGGACGGATGATGGCGATCATATGCCACAACACCGATCTGGGTGACGGCTGGGAACGCGAAGGCGAAGATCCTTGGTATTTCGAGCAGTTTTCTGAAAAGTACGCGTATCCCATGGGAATCAACATTGTCGTTTACGCCATGACTCATTAGCCCGCCCAGCACGCCAAGTAAAGACCGCCGTAACGTCTCTCGCTATTCGACGCTTTAGGAGCAAACACGTGACAACGGATGTGGAAACCTTCGCAGATGAACAACAGGTCGTCGAGCAGCTGCAAACCGCTCGCGGCAAGATTGACACCGAACTCTCCAAAGCGATCATCGGTCAGCGGGAAGTCATTGGCGAGGTGCTGATTGGCTTGTTTGCGGGCGGGCATTGCCTGCTAACTGGCGCGCCCGGTCTCGCCAAGACGTTGCTGGTTCACTCGGTCGCGCAGATCTTTCATTTGAAGTTTCAGCGGATCCAATTCACACCGGATCTGATGCCCGCCGACATAACGGGCACGGAAATCCTGGAGGAATCGGGCGACGGCCATCGGCGTATGCAGTTTGTCAAAGGCCCGATCTTTGCCAACGTCATTCTGGCAGACGAAATCAACCGAACGCCTCCAAAAACACAAGCCGCGCTGCTGGAAGCGATGCAAGAGCATCAGGTTACCGCGGCCGGTGTACGCTATCCATTGGATGAACCGTTTTTTGTGCTCGCCACGCAAAACCCGATTGAAATGGAAGGAACGTATCCGCTGCCGGAAGCGCAGCTGGACCGTTTCATGTTCAATATCAACGTCGACTATCTGCCGGAGGACGACGAAGTCGCCGTGGTCACACAGACGACTTCGCGGCGAGCCGAACCGATCCAACCTCTTTTTACCGGCGAAGATGTGCGCCGTTTTCACGAAGTCGTGCGGCGTGTGCCCGTGGCGGAGGAGCTGGTGCGATACGCGGTGCGTCTAGCTGCGACCAGTCGACCCGGCCAAGTTGATTCGCCCGACTTCGTGAACGAGTGGGTCAGTTGGGGTGCAGGACTGCGGGCCGCGCAATACCTCGTGCTCGGTGCAAAGGCGCGTGCCTTGCTGGAGGGTCGCGTGCACGTCACCGTCGACGACATCCACGCCCTGATCAAGCCGACGTTCCGACATCGGATTCTGGTCGGCTATCGCGCCGAAGCAGAAGGGGTCGCGGTCGAAACCGTGATCGAACGACTCATTGCAACCGTCCCGGTTCCAGGTAGCTGATGGCAGACACAACCGAACGTACTTCAGAAACGCCCACCGTCACGGCGACGGACAGGCGGACGGGTTTCATTGACCCAGCCGCCTTGATGCGCATCAAGAATATGGAATTGCGTGCCAAGGTCATCGTGCAAGGTTTCTTTAATGGCCTTCATCGCAGTCCATACCATGGGTTTTCCGTCGAGTTCAGTGAGTATCGACAGTACTCGCCGGGCGACGACCTGCGTTACCTCGACTGGCGCCTGTACGCCCGCACCGATCGCTATTACATCAAGCGATTCGAGGACGAAACCAACTTGCGTTGTTACCTGCTACTGGACATGAGCCGTTCCATGGGGTTTGGCTCGCTCAGCTACAATAAGGAGGAATACGCGAAGACCACAGCTGCGACGATCGCGTACTTTCTTTCGCTTCAACGAGATGCCGTGGGCCTGGTCACATTCGATGAACGGATTGGCGAATATGTGCCAGCGCGTTTTCGGACCGGACACTTACATCGTCTGATGATGTGTCTGGAAAAGACGCTGGCCGGCACGGCAACGCGTCTGGAACCACCGATCGAGCAGATCGCCTCGACCGTTACCAAACGCGGCTTGATCGTCCTGATTTCCGACCTTCTGGCACCGATCGATACGTTGGAGACGCAACTGGGTTACTTGCGTTCGCGTGGACATGAAGTCGTGCTGATGCGGGTTTTGGATCCGGCAGAATTGAATTTCCAGTTCGATTCGCCTGCCATGTTCGAGGACCTGGAATCGGGACGAGACCTGTACGTGGATCCCGCGACAATACGCGAGTCGTACCTGGAAAAGTTCACCGTACATGCGGATCAGATTCGACGATCGTGCAGCAATCTCGGCATCGACTTTTATGAGCTGACGACAGACCAGTCTCTGGAGATTGCCTTGTTTGATTTACTGCACGCGAGAATGCGTCGAGGTCGCACGATTACACGGCGGGGCCGATCTGCTGGTCGAGGCTCGACCGCAGGCTCTAGTACCGCTTCGCAGGGGAGTGGCGCATGAGTTTCCTCGTACCGCTTTACGCACTCGGAATCGCCTCGATCGCCTTGCCGTTGATCTTTCATTTGATACGCCGCACGCCGCGTGGGCGTTACGCATTCAGTTCGTTGATGTTTCTGACGCCCTCGCCCCCACGACTAACGCGTCGCAGCCGAATTGACAACCTGTTGCTGCTCTTGCTGCGTGGCTTGGCTTTGACGTTGTTGGCCCTGGCCTTCACACGTCCGTTCCTGCGTGAAGCGGCCAACCTGTCATTGGGCTCGATCCGTGGTCGCCGAATCGCAATCATGCTGGACACCAGCGCTAGTATGCGGCGCGCCGACGTTTGGAACCAAGCCGTCAGCCAAGCGCGAACCGAATTGGCTGCATTAGAACCGGTCGACGATGTCGCCCTGTTTGCTTTTGATCAACACTCCCGATCACTCGTTGATTTTGATGAACGCCCACAAGCCACCCGACCGGGCAAAGCAACCTTGGTGGAAGATCAACTCAAGACGCTGTCTCCCAGCTGGGCGACGACTGATTTGGGGGCGGCTTTGGTAATGGTCGCCGACGCGATCGATGTCGCCAATGATCGCAACCAATCCGATGCTGCCACGGAAATCGTATTGATCAGCGACCTGCAACAGGGTGCTTTGATTTCCGCGTTGCAGTCCTACGAGTGGCCCAAGAACATCGTCGTGTCGGTACGTCACGTGTCACCCACGCTTAAGACCAATGCGTCGCTGAGACTGCTGGATGCGGAAGAAGACCATGACGCAGAACCGCGCGTACGGATTTTCAATGCCGCCAATTCGTCATCGGATCAGTTCTATGTCGGCTGGGAAACGGGCGAGACACGAGGTGACGTTGCCGACGATATTGCCATGACGGTGCCCCCGGGGCAAAGTCGTGTCGTTCGCGTGCCACGCCCGAATCAAGAAGGTTCGTTTGATCGACTCGTGTTGCGCGGAGACGATCACGCCTTCGACAACGTCTTCTACACCGTTCCAATCGAAAACCAATCGCTGACGGTGGTCTATGTTGGTGACGACGCGGACGGCGATCCCGAAGGTCTTCGCTATTTCTTCGAAGCCGCTCTGCAGGGCATTCCACACTGCGACATTTCGCTCGTTACACGACGTCAGGAAGAAACGTTGAGCCTGGATCCAGAACAGCCGCCACGGTTGATCGTGGTGGCGCGGCCCGTGACCGTGAAGCAAATGGGCGAGTTGAAAGACTATCTCGTCGCCGGCGGCTCGTGTCTGGTCGTCCCCACCAGCCATGATGCTGCGGTGCAGTTGACCAGCTTCAATAAGACAATCGAAGTGCTCACCGATCAGTCTGCACGTCGCGAGGGTGATTACGTGATGTTGAGCGAAATTGATTTTGGGCACCCCGTATTTGCTGATTTTGCTTCGGCCGACTACAACGACTTCACGAAGATTCACTTTTGGAATCACTTTCGGTTTACGCTCGACGCCAACGAATCGACCCGTGTATTCGCCAGGTTTGACGACGGCTATCCGGCCTTGTGGGAACAATCGTACGAAGACGGCACACTTTACGTGCTGACGAGTGGATGGAGACTGCGTGACAGCCAACTGGCACTCTCCAGCCGATTCGTTCCGTTGATCATGGGCCTGATGGAACAGGCAGGCGGTGGACGCACGGTGACGCCCACACTGACCGTTAACCAATCCATCGAGTTGCCGGCGGCGATCACGCTGGACGAGGCTCGCATGATCAAGCCTGATGCGACGTCGCTGCCCGTGGCCAAAGGGTTAAGGCGATACGACGAGACCGACGAACTCGGCTTGTACGAAGTCACCACAACCACCGTGCCGTTTCGCTTTGCAGTAAATCTCGATCCGGCTGAAAGCAACACGGCAAGGATGGATATTGAACAGTTAGAGCAGTACGGGTTGCGGCTGGGCAAACAAGTCAAACAATCTGAGGAAATCGAACGCAAGCGGCAGTTGCGCGATACGGAATTAGAAGACCGTCAGAAGATCTGGCGATGGCTGATTGTGGTCGTGCTGTGCGTGCTGACATTCGAAACCTGGCTGGCTGGCCGAAAGACCGCCGCTGGTAGTGAACGAACTGGAGATCAAACATGATCGAACGCAGATTGCAGCGGCAACTTGAAAAGGTCGCGGGGCGGATTCGACAAGTTAGATTGCTTCTGACTTGGACGACTGTTTGGCTGTCGGCAGCCGCGCTAGCCGGGCTCGCGTTGCTGCTCAATACAACGTCCGGCTTATACATTGCCAACGCCTCACCAATCTTGCTTGCCGTCGCGTTGGTCATGGCCGCCATTGGTGGATGGCTCGCCTACCGGTCCGCCAGGAACTATCAAACGCTTGCTCAACGCATCGAGCGGACGTTTCCGGATTTGCGATGTGGGCTGCTGGCCGCCGTCAACCAACAGCCTCGGCTACCCAATGGCCAGTTTGGATTTATGCAAACACGCGTCATCAATACCGCCGTGCAACATGCGTACGCCAACGGCTGGATTCGGACGGTTCCCACGTGGAGAGTCCTCACCGCCATGACGGCCAGCTTGACAAGTATGGTCATGATGTTACTTTCGCTGGTCGCTTTGGCTTCGCTTGCGGCGCCGTCGCGAGCACTTCTGCCTGACGTCACTTCCGAGGAAATCCGCACCCGCCTCGCACCAGGTCAAGTTGACATCGAACCGGGTAACACCGAAATCGAGAAGGGCACGAGCTTGCTAGTGCTGGCCAGGTTTGGCGGGCAGCTGCCATCGGACACAACGCTCGTCATTCAGCGCGACGGCGGCGACGTCGCCACAGCGGCGATGTCGAAGAGCTTGGATGACCCGGTCTTTGGCGGTCGGATTGCGGAAGTTTCCGGTCCCCTATCGTATCATGTCGCATTTGACGACTCGACGTCCGACACATACCAAGTGACCGTGTTTGAATACCCTCGCCTGATTCGTGCGGACGCTCGACTGATCTATCCTGACTACACCTCGCGCGAGCCCAAGTTGGTTCAGGACATTCGCCATGTCTCGGCAGTCGTCGGCACAGAACTGACAATCATCTGTCAACTCAACAAGAAAGTTAGTTCCGCGCGGTTGGTTCCCCGGCGGGGAGAGACGCTGGAGTTGGCCTTTGACGAGACCGCTGTTGTTCTGGAAGACGCGGAGTCCGACGCGCCTACCATCTTCAGCTATTCCACCACCTGGATGCTCGCAACGTCCCAACGATTCACATTGGAGCTGGTGGACGAACAAGATCGGAAGAACAAACAGCCGCCGGAGATTGTCGTCAACGCGCTGCCGAACAAGAGACCAGACTTAAAGCTGGTCATTCCGGCCCGTGATGTGCAAGTCTCGCCGCTGGAAGAACTCGACCTAAAAGCCAACGTCTGGGACGATTACGGTGTCAACTCCATTGGGTTGACCTATGAGATGGCAGGCTCCGCGTCGCACGATGTGGTGTTGGCTGAGACGATTGCCGGTCAACAGCGACTCGATTTCGCGCACACCGTCGGCTTCGAAACACTCAAGGCCGAACCCGATCAGCTGCTCTCCTACCATTTTTGGGCCGAGGACACGGGACCTGATGGTCAGACGCGTCGGACGTTCAGCGACATGTACTTCGCAGAAGTGCGTCACTTCGAGGAGATCTTTCGGCAGGGGCAGCAACCGCCTAACGAATCGCAGCAACAACAACAGCAGCAACAGCAACAATCCCAGAACGGCAATCAGGCACAAAAGCTGGCCGAGTTGCAGAAGCAGATCATTAATGCCACATGGAAGCTGATCCGGCGAGAGACGGCGGTATCTCCATCCAGTGAATATGAAAGTGATGTCAACTTGATTGAACAGTCGCAAACCACAGCTCTGGAACAGACCGACGCCTTGGCCGAGGATCTGACGGACGCACAATCACTGCAGCATGTCGAGGACGTACGCGAACACATGCGTACCGCCATTACACATCTGACAGCTGCCCACGATGCTACCGCCGTTGCACCACTTCGCCCGTCACTTTCGTCTCAGCAGTCGGCCTATCAGGCGTTATTGAAACTACGAGCTCGTGAACACGAAGTCGTTCAATCCTCGCAACAGCAGTCCAGTTCACAATCGAGCCAGAGCAGTCAGTCGCGAGCTCAGCAACAACTTCAGCAGCTGCAGCTAGACAAAGACGAGAATCGCTATGAAACGCAACGAGAAGCACAGTCGCAGCAGGAACAACAAGATCAAGAGACACAACAGGTCTTAAACCGCCTCCGCGAACTTGCTCGCCGCCAGAATGACCTGAATGAACGTCTCAAGGAACTGCAGTCGGCCCTGGAAGAAGCGCAAACCACTCAAGAGCGTGAAGAGCTGGAACGGCAACTGAAGCGATTGCGTGAAGAAGAGCAGGAACTGATGCGCGACGCCGAAGAACTCGAATCACGGATGGAGCAGCCAGAGAATCAAGAGCGAATGAGCGAGTCGCGCGAACAGCTGTCCGAAACGCGCGAAAACATGCGGGAAGCATCCGAGGCATTGAAGGAAGGACAGATCTCACGCGCGATTACATCGGGAACGCGGGCGGAACGTGAATTAGAAGAACTGCGTGACGACTTCCGAAAACAATCGTCAGACCGCTTTGCGGAAGAAATGCGCGATATGCGAGAGCAGGCACGCGCGCTGGACGAGAAACAACAGGAGCTAGGCGATCGGCTCGGCGAGTTGACCGATCCGCAACCGACCAACAACTCACTCCGCGACAATGGTGAACGTGAGAAGATCGCGGAAGAACTTGGGCAACAGCAAGAGCGGCTCGATGACTTGCTGGATCGCATGACTGATACCATCATGGATGCCGAAACCACTGAGCCACTTCTGGCCAACGAGCTGTATGACACGCTGCGAAAGACGCAACAAGCCGAATTGAATCGCGACCTGCAATCCGCCGAACAGTCGCTCAAACGGGGCTTGCTTGACGACGCGGTCCAACGAGAGGAAATTGCTGGGGAGGGCATCGGGCAATTGCGGGAAGGCGTCGAACGGGCCGCGGAGCGGGTCGTTGGTGACGAGACCGAAGCACTCCAGCGCGCTCGGCAGCAACTTGATGAACTGACAGAAGAGTTGAATGATGAAGTTTCACGGTCCACCGCGCAACAACGTGAGAATTCGACGGAATCGCAACCAGGCAGGCAGCCAGGCGAACAATCCGATCAACAGTCGGGACAGCAGCCAGGTGAGCAGCCGGGCGAGCAGCCGGGGCAACAACCTGGTCAGCAACCTGG
>NYXM01000153.1 GCA_002685655.1 Planctomycetaceae bacterium | reverse complement strand
GCTGCAACGTGGCGTGACCGGATACCTCTTCACTTGGGCCGCTGACCGCAAACGAGCTGACATCTCCGTCAAGTTCACGGGCGAGACACCCTACTTTCAACCCGGCACCGAAATCGTTGTTCAGTGAGCTGGCGTGCATCTGCGACTGTGGATTCAACGGTGACTGGAAGTTCTGGCAGATAATGTTAATTATTTATACTTGTATTAATATTATTTTGTGCGTATACTTCCAGAATGACCTGGAGACCTACAGACCGTGTCGAAAGCGGCGAACTCGACAACACAGTACGCGGACGCGTCACCGGCTGGATTCGACTTTTCGGACGTCTCGAACCGTTGACGTTGGAATTACGTGGCGATTGCCATCCGGATCTCGCGGGTTGGCGATTCCGAATTGTGCGGCGCGCCCCGGTCCCCGATTGGGCTGAGGCCGTTGCCCTCGATGGACTTGCGACCGAGCAGTTTGGCGAAGTTGGTGACATCACCGCCGACCAGCTATTGCGACACCACAATTGTTCCGTCGAGGAGTTGCTGGACCAGCTATGCGCGGGCGAACAGCCACCTTCCGACTTGCGGAAGGCGTTGTGCATCGAGTGGAACAGCACACAAAATGGCCGTGTCGTGATTCAGGACACGCGTCTAGGGGTCGCACGTGTTGGCGTACGCACGTTTGAGCTGCCTAAAGAAGATCTCCACGAGAAGGCCGAAAGTGCTCAACGGCAGATCGACATATTGCGACACCAGGGGCTCATCCAAGAAATCGGACCTGGAGTCATGATATTCTGCGGCAATGTCGACGACAGCCCAAATCTGCGATCGACGGTTGACCGCCACCCCCACGAAATTGAGCTCACAACTCGAGATTCGCTGGCAGGCAATGAGCTGATCGATGGCGATCCACAGACAGACAAAGGGGAAAGATGATGATGGTACGACTGACGGTGCGCGCCGCCGGTGTCGGCATTTCTTGGACCGTCAACGAGTGGAACGTTTTGGTTGCGATGGGGGCGTTGTCAGCTGAACCTGAAACAATGGAAGACTTTCTGATCGCTGTTCGCCGCTACCAACCGAACCATCGTTGGGAGGAATCCGGTCAGACGGCGACCGAAATGGCATCCATGACCGGAGACGATGGCTGGTGTCTGATCGACCTGGATTCCCGGTCCGTCGTTGCCGGCGGCGAGTTCACATTGCCGGAGGAAGGCGGCGCGTTTCAGGCCGGCGATGATGAACAGGGAGATGGATTTCCCATCGTCTGGCTCGACACGCCGGCAGAGTGGTCGTTTCAGCCCGGCGGCGACGACTGGAGATCGGCAATCGAGGAACGTCGCGAATCATTCGAGAACTACCAACAGATTGCATCTCGTGCGATTTTGTACGGGCATCCCATGTTGGAGTTCATTGCAAACCGCGTCCTTGGTGGGGCAGCAGAAGACGCCGGGGACGACAATCGCTACGTGTCCATCCGCGGGATTCACGCAGACTGGCTGATGACCGCTCGCCAGGACCTGCTTGGGCACTCCCCACGAACCGTATTGCTTTGTCATCGGAACCAGATTGATCAGGACATCCAGCATCGTTCGGAACAATGGTCAATGCAGGGGTTCGCTCCACTGGCGCTGAATGTGAATTCTGCTGCGTACCAATTCGGCGGGTACGGGACGACCGAAGTCGCGTTGTACTTTGACCTCATGAGATCATTGCTCGATGAAGCGTGGGATCGCGTGATCGGTGGTGAATCGAGTTGCGATCTACTGGTCGAACGGCTCGCCGAATACCGTGATCAGTGGCTTGCTCAACCGCCCAAAGACGGCAGTTGTGGCCAATCGTGCAACGAGCTGATTGAATCCGAGCGGCAGCGCATGCCAGTCACGAGCGACGGCATGGAGCTGGATTGCGATTGTCCAATCTGTCAGGCCGAAGCTGACGGCGCATTCGGAGACGGTCCCATGTTCATGGTCTTTGACGGTCACCACCTGGAACTCGAAGATGAATTCGCCTTTTCCATGACCGAGTCACGTGAAGCATGGGAGAGGGAGCAGGCCGAGTTTCGGTGTTACAGCGAAAAGATGGATTGCCTGCAAGCCGAACAGGAAGCACCAGGCGACGAGTTGGATTCTGTTTGGACGTCGAGTTCCGTTGATTGGGATAGCATTCTCGCCACCGGTTGCCCGCCTCTGTCCGCAAAGCTGGCAATCGGGTTTCCACTTGCAGAACTCGTCACCGAACTGCAGGAGCGTGCCACTGACTCCTCGTCCACTGACGCATTAAACGCAGCGTTTAGCACCTTTCGCCGTGCTGATGATTCAGTCGCTGAACAATCCGCGGCTGAAGATCTGCGTGCGTGCCTGGAGCAGATCGCCGAGACGTATCCGGAACTTGTCGCGCGTAGCGCCGACTTGCAGAGCCGTTTGGATGAAGTGATGCGGTCAAGCGAACGGAGTAATCAATGACCACCGACAGAGCCGGTGGAATGAAGAAGGCCCTTTACACGGACCGTGATGAATGCTCTGGAGATCGTGTCACGACCAGGGTGCCTTCGTCGGCGTCGACAAGGACATAATCACCGGTCTTGATGGCTTGGAACGGATCCGTGTCCAGTTCGGCGACCATCGGAATACGATTAACGACGCACCCGAGAGCTGCCAGAGAATCAACTTCCGTATTCACTAGGGCCACGGGTGCATTGCCTGCTTGGTGCGCCAGTCCCATCACGAGCGGTGTGGCAGACGATCCCTTCGTGGACCGTATCACCAAGACCTTTCCTCGCAGGCATTCGCCTTCCAGGGGGTGACCTGGAGCGATGATTCTACCGGTTACAGGATCCACTTCTCCCCAAAACGACAAAGTCGTAGGGGCGACGAGGGCATCGCCTCCGGCTCGCCCCTTCACTAAGCCACGGCATCTGATCACGTCATCGGCCATCACACCACCTCCCTGTCAGTGCGGCCTCCAGACAACCCTGCAGGTTGTCCACGATGACTTCTGCTTTGATCATCCCGCGCGCGTAGTGGGCCTGTTTGAAACTCGGCGTGACAACTCGTTCCGCCTGTAATCGCATGGAATTCGTGGGGCATGTATCGCAGAATAGATACCCGCCGGCATCCGAAATGGTCTTGGCGTGTCCCAGTCGCTCCGCGCAAGCTCGCGTGGCGTAGGCCGAACACACCCACAGTTTGACGCCATCAGCGAGATGCCTGTCCTTCAATTGGAAAGCGATTTCGGCAATCTCGTTCAGCGAGGCGTGTGGGCAACCGAGAATGACCGTGTCGATTTTGTTGTCAGTGTGCGTGCGGAGTTGGGCGTAGGTTTCGCGGCGCTGTTGTTCACCGAAGACGAATTGGCCTCGTGGCGGCTGACCACCGAGGGCCTGTTCGACCGTCGGCGCCTCGGGCGTAACTCCGGCAATGTGACACAAGGTAACACCACCGCCCGAGGCAAGGGCTGCACAAAACTGCTTGGCGTCTTCTTGCTTGGGGAGGGGCGCCGCAACAACGACTGGCACTTCGACACCGGCCGCTTGGCCAATAAAGTACCCCAACGCGCCCCAATCCGTTGGCGTACGCAGCTGTGCTGTGACATCCACTTGCAATGTTGCTCGTCGGTTTTCGTCGAGCAACACACCGATTTCAGGGACGCAGCCGAGCAGCGAGGCGGCCAATGCGCTTTCCGTTCCGTGACGAGTCGTACGAGCGCCCAGAATCGAGTTGGCATACACGACGGCCGACGACTCTGTCCATGCACAGACTTCACCCTTCAGAGGAACATTGCCTACCAGATAGGGCGCACAGGTGTATGTCATGAGAAAGCCGGCGTCAGTGGCCAATCGCATGACTTCCTGCTGAGCTGCCACCTGGTCCTCTGGCAGTTCGATTTCCTCGTACTGCTCCTCGTGCGCGAACGTGATGTGTGTCGTGCAGTGACCGCAGACGTGATGTTTGCAGACGCTACGTAGCAGCTGCATCGTACGCTCGAGCGGCTCCTCTCCGGCCCCCCAAATGAGATTTCCGGGCACGGTGACCAGCGAGTGCGTATTGGCAACCGGCACTAGACGCCGCGCTCCCATCGCCTCGCCCCACTCAACCAACCATCGCATACACTTGGCGGGCAGCGCCCCTTTGGTGCCGTCGAGAATCCGGTGTTGTTCGGCGGTTAGTTCCATTGGCGACCTGCCTAAAACATGTTTATACAGTTTAGTCTAGCTGATTGCCCAATGGACGCTAGCTGGACAGCCCCAGGAATCGATTTTTGATCACACCTTGGCCCATTGCTTGTCTAGCCTTTGCGGCGAGATCTTAATTGACGTCCCTAACTGCTGCGCGAACAACGACACGCGATACTCTTCCAGCATCCAACGATACTCTTCCAGCGCCAGGCGGCTCTCCTCACACACGTTGCCTGTCGCGACGTGATCGTCGAAGCGGTGCTGATACGATGCAAGTTCTTGCATGGCCTGATGGTCACGGAGGCCACCGCCGACTCGAAGCTTCGCCAGACGCGCCGTGATAGCCTGGAAGTAACGTGGGTACTGTGTTAGCCAGTTCCATGGCGTCGAGCACCAAAATCCGTCCGGTGTGAGTCGTCCGAGCTGTTGGCGCATATCCGTCATAGCCTCATTGAGCTTGCTCGAAGTCACGTCGCCGAGCGCGACTTCCGCTTCATGATAGTGCTGAAGCAACGGCGCGATCAGTTTGCCTAGTTTTTGCGCAGCGATCAGCAACTTCTGACGACCTCGGTGACGTGCCGCCTCGAACGACTCGGCGTCTCGCGGCGACGGCTGCCCCTGCAAGAAGGACAATTCTGCTGCTAGTTCCATCAACTGCTCGCGAAGATCTCGCGAATGACGCATGGTCGAAGCGAAGACTTGCGACTCGTCGATCAACGGCAGCCAATGCACTTGCGACTTCAGCTCGTGATGCTCCGTCAGACAAAACAGGCGTCGCAGCCCGGCATGTGTTTGCGCTTTGGCGGCGGCCGCGGTCGTTGCCAGTCCGATCGAAACAGAATCGCCGTCGTCTTGCAGCATCGGAAAGGCTTCCAGGACGAAATCTCCACGGTGGATCGTGACACTCGCAGGCAACTCGCCAAAGTCCCACACTCGGATGTTCTTCCGGTCCCAGTTCGCATCGGACACGACATTGGCTCCGCTGGGCCCTTCGATACCTACTTCGGCCGCCAACGCGTCAATATCACGGCCCTCGGCAACGGGATTGCCCGATTCGTCGACAACACGAACGTTCATCCGCAAGTGATGTGGCAGTTTGTTCAGTTTGAAATCGCTGGCCGCGAGCGGTTCGCCGCCGATCTTGCTGAGCGTTTGGGCAGCGACGGCGAGAAAGTCACCTTCTGCGAAGGGCATCATCTCAGCAGCCCGACGCGCCACATCGGGTGCCGGAATGAAGCTGCGGCGGACGGCCTTGGGCAGCGACCGAATTAGTGCCGTTAGCTTCTCTTGGACGCGCCCCGGCACCAGCCACTCGAGCCTTCGCGCATCAAGTTGTTGTAGCCCTTCTTTAGGAACAGAGATCGTCAGCCCGTCATCGTCATCACCGGGTTGGAAACGATAATCAATCTCCAAGTTCAGTGAGCCCGCATCAAGACTATCGGGGAACGCGGATTGGTCCTGCCCATCTGGCTCGCCAATGAGATCGCTTAGCGTCATCTTCAGTCGCTTGGACTCCTCGCGCGAAGCGTGTTTGAGCCAAACGTTGAGCGACGCGGCATCGTAGACATCGCGGGGCAGGCGCTCCTCATAAAACGCATACTGAACGCCATCGCCGACCAGGAAGTCAGTCGCCCGCGACTTGTCGCCCATGGTTTGCAGGTCCGCCAACAGTTGACGATTGTGCCGCACGAATTTGGGTTCCGAATCGAAATCGTCGCCGACGAGTGCGTGTTCGATGAACAGATGTCGAGCGGTCGTTGGATCGTGTTTAGCGTAAGGCTGACGCCGGCCCGCGACGATCAGCAGGCCAAACAGCGTCACCTTTTCGTAGGCTAGCACAGTACCGCTTTTTCGTGACCAAAACGGATCAGTGTAGGATCGTTTGACAATATGCGCGGCCAGTGGTTCGATCCAATTCGGTTGGATTCGACCAACCGTGCGGAGGTATCGCCGTGACGTTTCGACCGCTTCGCCTGCCACAACCCACTTAGGTTTGGAGTTGAAGGTGGCCGAGCCAGGCCAGACAAAAAACGAAGTCCCCCCGGCACCTTCGTACTCGTTGCCGTCACGACGCATCGCCACATTCGACAACAAGCCGCACAACAGCGCGCGGTGAATCGCATCCGAGTTGTTCTTGCGTGCTGATGTCTTGAGGCCGCCATCTCCGGCCAGCTGCATCAGTTGGCGATGCACGTCTTGCCATTCGCGGATCCGCATGAAGGATAGAAAATTCTGTTGACAGGCCCGACGGATCTGGCTCCGTGAGAGTTTGTCGCGCAGGCCGTGAAAGAAATCCCAGAGATTCAGGTAGGTGAGAAAGTCCGAGTCGTCGTGAGCGAACTTGGCGTGAGCTTCGTCAGCTTGCTTTTGCTTATCAACGGGTCGATCGCGCACGTCTTGGACTTCTAAGGCTGCCGCGATGATCAACATCTCGTGCAGGCAGTTCTCTTGATCTGCCGCCAAGATCATCCGTCCGATCCGCGGATCGATGGGCAAACGGCTGAGTTGCTTGCCGACACTCGTCAAGCGTCGATGCGCATCGACCGCCCCGAGTTCGAACAGAGTCTTGTAACCGTCATTGATAGCATCGGTTCGAGGCGGATCGAGAAACGGGAACTGGTCGACTGCCCCCAATCGCAACGACAACATCCGCAGAATCACCGCCGCCAGATTCGTGCGTCGGATTTCGGGAGTGGTGTATTGATCGCGGCTTACAAAGTCCTTTTCGCTGAACAGACGAATACAAATCCCCGGTCCCAATCGCCCGCAACGTCCTTTGCGTTGATCCGCCGACGCGCGCGAGACCGCTTCGATCGGTAGTCGTTGGACTTTCGAACGGGGCGAATAGCGACTAATCCGGGCGGTCCCGGTGTCGATGACATAGCGAATGCCCGGCACTGTCACGGACGATTCAGCGACGTTGGTCGCCAACACCATGCGTCGTTGTCCCGTTGGCTTGAACACTTTGTTCTGCTCGGCAGTGGACAGCCTGCCATAAAGGGGCAGAATCTGAAGCTTGTTTGGTCCGGCGATGGAGCGGTTCCGCAGACGCTTGGCCACTTCCATGATGTCGCGCTCCGTTGGCAGGAACGTAAGGATGTCACCGGGACCTTCTCGGCAAAGCTCCGCAGCCGCCTCGGCAATTTGGTCGGCCCACAAGGGTGGTTCGTCGTTATCATCTTGTGGCTCGAATGCCCGGTAGCGGACTTCGACCGGAAACGTCCGACCTGAAACTTCGATGATCGGAACTTCGTGCCCGGCCGTGGAAAAATGCGCGGCGAAGCTTTTGGCGTCGATCGTGGCAGACGTAATGATGACTCGCAAGTCAGGCCGCTTGGGCAAGATATTCTTCAAATACCCGATCAAGAAATCGATATTCAACGACCGCTCGTGCGCTTCGTCTACAATAATGGTGTCGTAGCGGTCCAGGTATCGGTCTCCCTGTGTCTCGGCCAGCAGAATCCCGTCGGTCATCAATTTGATGAACGTGTTCGGCTTCGTAGTATCGTTAAAGCGGATTTGAAATCCGACGTGCTCGCCGATCGACGATTTGAGTTCTTCGGCCAGTCGTGCCGCGATGGTTCGTGCGGCGACGCGTCGCGGTTGCGTGTGACCGATCAAGCCACCGACGCCTCGACCAATATCCAGACAGATTTTCGGTAACTGCGTCGACTTGCCCGAACCAGTTTCGCCACAGATCACGACGACTTGATGGCGGCGTATCGTCTCGGCAATCTCCGCTCGCCACTCCAAGATCGGCAAATCAAAGTCGAAGTCGCAGCTGGGTTTGGTTGCCGCACGTCGTCTTCGCATCGTGACCGAACGGTTCAAGTCTTGCGTCAGCTTCTCCCGTTGGCGATCGGTCGGCTTCCCCTCACGGGCCGCCTTTTCGATATTTCGCAATGAACGCCGCAAGCGGAACTGATCGACCTGCATCGCTCGGTCGATCTGGCGATCGAAGTCGGTGGGCTGGGGCTGGCTCGGTTCGACGCTCGCGTCAGTCATTAATCAGTCTGTGGCATTTGAAGAGGCGAAGGGCTTCAATTCGGCTTACGTGCTTGCCGGTTTGTCTACCTTCGCTGCCAGACGACTAATTCGCAAGTGGCGATCGTAATGCGCGGTGGCTACGCGGTGGCCATCAGGAGCCAGATCCATGTCACGGAGAAGATTGGGCAGCTTGAACCGATGAAACTCCTTAGGCTGGTCCGTTTTCCAAAACAACAGGAATCCGCCGCTACTGCCGCCCGCTGCGCCGCACAAGAACGGTTGGTCGTGAAACATGACGCGCCAAGCGGTGCCTTTGACACCTTCGGCAATGTGCGACTGTACCAGCTTCTGTGATTCCCATTCGAAGACCAGGGCCAGCGGTTCGTGGACGGCACCCAAGGGATTGGTCGCTTTGTGGAGACCGCCGCAGGCCAAGTGCTTTCTATCAGGACTGATGGACAACGTTCGTACGCCACCGAAATCGACGCCTTGGCCACCGTTGTACGTATGCAGTTGCTTGGCATCGAAGGTCCGCGTCACCTTGGCCGTTGTGATCTCCCACTGATGGACTTTTCCCGCCAAATCTCCCGAAATGAGTGTCTTGCCATCATCGACGAACAGAGTGCTGTAAACGTCCTTCTCGTGTCCGGAAAACACGCGCACCGGCGATCTGTCATCGATCCGCCACAGTTTGACCAGATTGTCGTTGCCGCTGGAGGCCAGAAACTGCCCGTCTGGGCTCACCGCCAGACTCCGTATCCACCCCTGGTGGGCGTCGATTGTGCGAATAGGCTCTGGGGCATCAGCGGCCGTAGGCCACCAGATGATGCGACCGTCGCCTCCCGCAGTCATCACGAATTCTCCATCGGGTGAGAATGCGATGGCGCGGACCCAGCTGTCGTGGGCTTTAAGAACGACTGGTTCATTGTTCTCCAGGTTCCAGCGTTGGACCGAGTTGTCCTGCGCGCTGGAAAACACGAACCGCGACTTCGGGTCGAACCGGCAGGCAATCAATGGGCTCGAATATTTCCACTGATCGGCAACGTGCGTCAGTTTTGGGTCGGCTAGGTTGGCGTCCATGGGGCACGTTTCTCTGCGCCAGCGGCTTGGGCCACGACCGATTTGCAAGTAATCCTCTTACAGATCCTCAGGACAGAAGTTCATCAATCGCAGTATAGGAGGGATCTGCAATCGGCATGGCGCGACCATCGATATCGAAATGACCGGTCGAGTCAACACCGACCGCCTGCATATAAGTGTGGAACAGGTGACCGTGATCAACTTCGCGGTCCTCGACCTTGGTGCCGTTGTTGTTGGTCTTTCCAATGACCGCACCGCTTTGGATACCCGCACCACCCAAACAGATTGACCAGGCCGTGCCCCAATGGTCACGGCCATAGTTCTGATTGATGTTTGGCGTTCTGCCAAACTCGGAGAGCACGATGATCAACGTGCTTTCCAGCATACCACGGTCGGCCAGATCGGCAACGAGCGTTGCGAAGGGTGAATCGAACTCACCCAACTGTTCCAAATGAAAATTGAAATTCTCGTTGTGTGTGTCGTAGTTCGAATGAGTGACTTGGACAAACGTGATGTCATTCTCCAACAAGCGGCGTGCAAGCAGACAATGGCGCCCAAAATCATGCTTACCGTAACGGTCGAGGTCTGCTTGCGGTTCTTTCGACACATCAAACACGTCGCGCTGTTTCATCAGCTCGAGCGCCTGTTCGTAATTCGCCATGTAGGCGTCGGTCATGGCCGTGCGGCGACGGAGAGCGAACCGATCGTTAACACGGCGACGAAATGCGTGTCGTTGTAATTCCGACGTTTCGCTGACGCCGGCAGGTCGGTCGGTGTTTTGCGGAGGCTTGCCGTTGCCCATCGAGACGCTGGCGAATTCGGGGCCGAGATAGGCCGCATCGTTGCTCCGCCCGCCACTACCGCCGGCTGAAATGACAATATGCCCAGGCAGCGATTTGGTGGGGTCATTCAACGCCTTCGCCGCGACGGCACCGATCCGCGGAAAGTCGCCGGCAGGCGTGCGACGGCGTCCGGTCTGCATCAGATATTGACCCTTTCCATGGTCGTTTTCTTTCGTGTTGATGCTGCGCACCAGTGAAAGGTGGTGCATCTGCCTGGCGGTTTTCGGCAGCAATTCGCAAATCTGTGTGCCAGGAACCGTAGTTGCAATCGCACGAAACGGCCCACCAGTATTCGTGGCGGGTTTGGGATCCCAACTTTCCAACTGGCTCAGCCCGCCGGCCATGTTGACAACCAGAACTCGTTTCTGATTCTTGGCAAGTTGCTTCGACGCGTCCGGAGCCGCCAGGGCACTCAGTCCTCCAACGACGGCACCACTGGCCAAGGTGCCGCCGGCCAGTGTGCCCATGAACTGCCGACGTGCCAGCAAATGGTCGGACGATCTGCAAGTGTATGAGCATTTCATGTTTCGATTCCTATGTTTGCAAGCAAAGCGTAGCTAGTAGCTAAAACGAAATTCGGCAGAGGTCATCAGGCCCCAGGCCATTTCCTTCACAGCCGCGGGTTTTTCCTTCGGCCGTTCCGCCAGGTAGCTGATGACATCGTTCACTTCATCAGAAGTGGGCCGCCGCGTCAGCACACTGATGTAGAGTTCTTCGGCGATTGCCGCCGGATCTTCAAGTTTGTTCAGCCGTTCCGTCAGATTCCCTGCCCCCGGATTCAACCACGATTGCAGCGTGCCATCATTGGCAAAATACAACGCCTGGTCGATGGTTGCGAAGAAACTGTTTTGCGGCTGTCCGCCGGCGTGGCCAAACAACTCGACGAATTTCTTGACGTTTTTGACAAGCTTTGCGTGGGCAGCTTTCTCGATCGCGACTTCGCGCGCGGCCAACCGAACTGGATCGTTTGGCTGTTTGGGATCAACTGGCAAGGTCTTATCGACTTCCGCGACAGCTGCGGCGCGCTGCTGTTGCATCATGCCTGTCACTTGCATCAGGCTCCAGGCCATCTGCTCAGGAGTAAGCGGCACGACAGGCGAAGCGAAAAACCGTTCGCTCCAACCGTTCAGCAGTCCCTCTTGGCTCTCCGTAACGACGTTGCCAGCTTGCTGCAAATCCGCTTTGGTTTTTGACAGTTGAGTTTCATAGCTCGGCACCAGTTTTGTTAGTTCAGCCAACCGCTTGTTCGCTGCATCGCGCCGGGTCGTGGTCGCGGCGAGTTGCGCTGCCATAGCGCTGGCCATCTTCTGTTGTTCGGCCAGTTGCTTCTGCAGGGCAGACAGTTCGTTGGCCAGCGCTGTGCCGCGGGACTTGACGCTTTCGGCCGCTTTCTTGAGATCAGCGTCCTTGGGGAGCTTACCGCTGGCAACCTCGGTTGCTGCGGCCGCGGCAGCAACGAGCTTTACTGCTTCCTGTTTGGCTGCCGCCCGTTGCATGACTTGATTCAACTCGACAGTCGCCTTGTCATGCTTTGCCTTGGCATCGACGACCAAGGCCTGCAGCGGCACCATGCCTTGTTTGACTTGTTCCAGCTCCTTGCGTCCACTTGTCAATTTGGCATCTACTGTTGCAACCGTCGATGCCACTGCATCGGCCGCCGCCTGCAGTTTCTCCAGATCGGAAAGCTCGTTTGCGAAGGCAAGACGGCTATCAAGTTGGGCTAGTGCAGACTGTTCGGCCACTCTTTGAGCGATGGTCTTGCGTACGGCTGGACGCGTCGCTGCAAGCTTTTGGTTTTCCGTTGCCAGGCGAGTTGCCACATCGGCTGCCACTTTCTTGGCATTTTCATGTGCCGTGGCCGTCGACATTGCGGCTGGCTTCAAATCGTTGGCTTTCTTTTCCGCGTCAGCCACATCCTTGGTTAGCTTGTCTGCACGACCGGCAATCGTAGCCGTAGCCGCGGCAAGCTCTTTTTCCTTGGGTAACTTGGCGACGGCCAGTTTGGCTGATTTCGCGGCAGCTGTCAGAGCTTTCGCAATGTCCTGGTTTTTGGCCAGTGCCGCTTTGGCGTCTCTCAATTTCTTGGCCGCTTCGTCCGCTTTTTTCTGTGTCGTACTTACAACACCATTGGCTTTGGTGTGCTCGTCCGCGACAGTCAATGCCACCGCTTGAGCAGCATTGAAAACCTTACGCGCTGCCGATGCCTGCTCGAAGGCTGACGCCAGTTTCTTCTCAGCCGCTTCGCGTTGTTGCTCGAGCTCTGTCAGTTGCTGTGCCGCTATCTTGGCCTGCGCCGTCAGATTGTCCGGCGTGCTCAGCGCCAGTTGATAGGTTCGCGTCAGCGCCAATTCGCGGAGGAACGCGCGAATGTCATATTTCATCGCCACAAATTCGCTAGCCAACATGGTCAACAGTGCCGGGTGCGCCGCTGGGTTGAGCGGGTGATGCAGATCGACAGGGTCGACAATGCCGCGCCCCAGCATGTGACTCCACAACCGATTGACGATGTTCCGATTGAATGCATCGTTCTCGCCGCTAGTCGCCAGCTCGGCTAGCTTGGCGCGGCGACTGTGCTTGGGAATGGGCCGCACCTTGTCGGCTGGTTTCACGGAGTACTCTTCGCCCGCGGCAAAGACAGGTTCGTCGATCGGGACGTCGCCTGGAAGCCGCGGTCGTGTTCGGCCCTTTTCTTCTGTGAAAACCGACGTGAACGTGACGTCGCCATTGGCCTTCTCGGCAAAGAAGACTTTCTTGTCCTTGTCCGTAAACAAGAATCCGCGACTCAGAAAAGCGTAGATGCCATAGTAATCCGCCTGGTAGTAGTCGTCGATCAGTGGATGGTCGTGGCACTGACAGCATTGCATATCCATGCCGAAGAAGGCACGACCGGTGTCACGCGTCAACAAGTTCGGTTCACCATCACGGAACAGATAGAACGCCGTCGCCGCGCGGACTTTTTCGTCCGTACCGTCGGCACCCAGAATCTCACGCGCCAGCTGGTCCCACGGTTTGTTTTCGGCAAACGACTTCAACAAGTAAGCTTGCCATTCGGCGCGTTTCACATGTTTTTCGGCACGCCTCTCCATCAGCATGACATCGAATACGCCGGCCAAGTGCCGCGAGTGCTCGGGCGTTTGGAGCAAGCGATCAATGGCAGCGATGCGTTTATTGGATGACTTGTCATCTAGAAAGGCACGTGCCACATCTGCCGGTGGTACGGCGCCGACCAGGTCGAGATAAATGCGACGCAGGAATTCACCGTCCGTTGCATTGCCGGCCAATGCCCCAAGGCTAGCCTGCTCAACCTGCTGATCGATCCGCACGTGCAACGGGTCAACCGCGCTGACAGTCTGACCAAACAAAAGGCAGACGAACGTGAATACC
This sequence comes from Planctomycetaceae bacterium, assembly GCA_002685655.1. Next base: position 9,030 of record NYXM01000153.1, on the reverse strand, counting down.
GCAATGCGTTGGGTGAATCGGAACGTCCGACGCCAAGCCATCTGAGGCCGCCTTTCGTAAGATTCTGGGTGTGACAGGGGCGGTGGGTGCGACTAAATGAACGTGATCTTCGCGGCCGCTCGAATGCTAGCGGCGACTGGCCAAGTGCATTAGCACGACACACACTCATCAATGCATCTCAATATGTTAAAGAAACGTGTTCTGGCGGGTCAAGCGCACTGTCGGCGACCAAACGATTTTGCGGCATAAATTCGTCGTCGGAGTCCGCTTTCACGTTCGTGCCAGTGGACGCTCGGCGGAAAGCCAGCGGCTGGATTCCCTCCTCGATACAGCTGAAAAGGAAGAGTTCATCTCCTTCGTCTCAACTCATCTTAAGTCCAGCCGCACGCCCGACACCACCTAATAGGGGTACATATTCCGCCTCGCAGGATTGCAGAGATCGACAGTGTTAAAAGGGCGAATTGCGGCAGCGAGGTCGTCGGCAAATGCATCTATGTCGGCAGTCGACTCGACTTTGCCCAACCGGCTGACCAGTCGCGTCACGATGGCCCGCAACTGTGGGTTGTTGGCACAAAGAAAGTCGAGGCTTTGATCGCCGGCGGCGCGGCGTTCTTCGTAAGTGGTGGCAGCCGCAAAATAGAGCATCGAACAAGCGACTAGCAGAGGGAACCGCGCGAGGCCTTGGTAGCAGGCAGCGACCAGCTGGTCGACAAAGTCCATTTCGCTCAGCACGCTCTCCTGATAGCGCAACAGTGCCGCCGTTTGGGTCGGCCTTTGCCAATGCTGCTGAAGAATCGCCGCGAGACGTTCGACGCCACACAACGATTGCGCGATTCCAGTGCTGTGGAGCGGGTCGATGAATCCGGCCGTGTGCGGCAGCGCCGCCCAATTCGATCCCACAATCCGTTGCCACCGCCGCTGTAGTCGCGCGATGCGGACTAGCGGGCCGGGTGGATCAACCGAGGTGGCGCGAGCGAACATTTGGAGCAGACTGGGATACCTTTCCAGAGACTGTTCCCACTCCGCTTGCGGAGAAAGTGATGGGGCCTGTGGCGACCTTGTCGCATCCAAGACCAGGCCGGCACTGGTCACACCATTTTCAAACCGCAGCAACCACATCCAGCCCTCATCGAGAATCTGATGTTGCGCCGCATGGTCACAAGGAAAGGGATGGTCGCTGGTTTGACAGCCTAGCGCTGCGACCATGTCCTGCCAGGATGTTACGCCACGAAAATGTCCAAACACCGTTCGCGAATTGGTTTGGCACAGTTCCTGCTGATCGCGGATTCCCAGCGCACGCGGTACGACTCCCGCGGGACCGCTGGCATCCACGACAAACTTGGCGGTCATTTCGATCGGTTGACCGTCTCGCCGACCAGTCAAACACCAGCCACCGCCGCTGTGTGGCGAAAGCTCACCGATATCCGTCTCTTCCCACAGGCGAATCCCGGCTGCGCGAACCTCCGTTGCCAGGAACGCATCGACTTCTGCGCGAAACCACTGGGTGTCGCTCACTCGATCGTCGCTGTTGGCTGCCACAAGCAATTCGTGTGAATGATCATCGCTCGGCTGAAACGGCGTGTTGGGATTGTGCTTGAAATAGCTAAATCCGCGCTTCAAGCCGCATGTCAGTTCTGGGTAAGTCGCTTGCCAGGTGCCATATTTGGTCAACGGTTCCAGGCGAGGCAAATCGTATTGTTTGGCCAGCGAGGCTAACACGATATTGGCCGTGGGTGTGGAGGATTCGCCGATTGCGAACCGAGGGTGCGATGCCTTGTCGATCACCAAGACATCTCGTCCTTGACGTTGGAGGATCATCGCCAGAATGCTGCCCGCAAAACCAGATCCCAAGATGACGATGTCGACAGCGGCGGTGTGTGATGCGGCCATGGGTCAGTTCGAATCCGATGTAATCTCAAACACTGGTTTACCGTCTTCACCGTAAGGCTCATCTCGGCGGAGCGAGACGGCTACATAGACAATCACACTCCACGCGCGGTAGACGTTGTTGCTGAAGGTTCATTTTCTGCAATCGCCGTGTCCGTTGCGGGCCACAGCGCGGGCAACGAGCCAACTTGGCAGTGTCCCATAGATCGACGAAGACGCGTCCACGCCCAATTGCCAGACCGGCGTCGAACACTTTTTCCAACGAGTCCAACGTGGGCGGTGTGAAGTCGTTGCCGGCAGCAAGCGATTCCATCGTGCCGTTACCACCTCGGGTCGGGATCAGTGAACAGCATTGAACTCCACTGTCGAAGGCGAATTCCATCGATCGAATCGCCCATTCAATGCCTTCGTCCTCTGTCATGAATGGCGCACGTACCAAGATGAAAGCGCGGACGCGAATATCCTGGGACACGAGCCTCTCGCTGGCGTTGGAAAAGTCGCCCGTCGTCATGCGCTTGTTGAGACGCCGCAAGATCTCCGGATGGACCGTTTCGAGCCCCATGGCAACTTCGAGCTGCGTCGCAATCTGATCACGAAAACGAACGCAGGCGTCGCCGCAGAGTGACGGGTGGTTTTCCACAATCACGGTGTCGAAGCCGTGCACGCGTTGAGCAATTGAGATATGGTCCTCAGGTGGAATCGCCTGCCGGTCAAAGAAATTTCCGCTGTTGTAAAGTTTGATGTGCGGTGCTGGATCGAGCTTATCAAGGGCGAAGTCGATCTGAGCGGGGATCGATCCAACAGGCACGCGGTCGTCGGTGGTGTTCCGCCAAAGGTCACAAAAAAGACAGCGGAACGGGCATTCGCGGTTTGTCAGAAACAACGTGGCGACCGATTCGACGCGACCGTTGGGCTGATATTCAGGCTCGACCAGGAAACCGTACGGTCGCCGTGGATCGACAGAGTTCTTGGCCGACCGGGCTTGCAGAATCTGCGCATCGGTGAACATCGGCAAGGTTGGAGTCATAGAACGACCGCGTGTTACTGCACGTATCGCTTCACCGTGCCATCACGTGCGCGACTTCGGATTCGAGTGAATGTTAAAATGTTCCGTGTAGGCTTCTCGATAGTCTTGATCGTCCGCAGGGAAGATCGACTCGAACTTGCCCACATCGACCGCACCACGTTGGAAACGACACTTCTCGAAGATGGGCATGGTAATCTGCGTGACGGCATCGACGCCCTGACGCACCACCTTGCCCTTGAGTGAGTACAGACGATCATGATCCCAATCAGTCAATTCGATGAACGGAATCGATTCGGCTACGGAAATCACTTTCGGTAATGCGAAAGGGCTGAACCCACAAAAGCCAAGGACGCGGCCGGGCGCAAAGGAACGGACGTGCCCACGACTCTGTCCGCCGGAATAGACTAGCGAGTGCTTGATGGCGTCGACTCCCCAGCCTTCTTGATACAGCATCAAGTTATTCAGCACGCTGCGAATGGTAAGTTCAGAATTCTCTTCGATTGGATAGTCTTTCAGGTTTTCGTCGCCGCCGTCGCCATCGACCAAGTACTTCCAATCTGGATAGCGTCGCCGAATCTCCCGGCACAACGCATAAGCCATCGTGGCGGACTGAACATCCAAAGGTTTGTAGTCTTCAATCACCCGGATCGCTTCTCGAAAGTCAATTTGATCGCGATCAACGTCGATCACCTCCAGAAACATACTCATGTCCAGTTGTTCCAGAAACGCTTTGGCCTGCGCCGCATCCGTGCCGCCATCGACTGACAGCGTAAACGCCTTGAGCCGCGTGGGCGATTCACCTCGCCGCAACAACAGGTGATGGAGTATCAAGAAGACCGCGCCGCTGTCGATGCCGCCAGAAAAGAGCACACCGATCGGTTTGCGTGGGGCAATCGAATCTAACCAGCGATCGCACTGTTCGGCCAACACGCCGATGTATTGGCGGCCAATCTCGTCGATGTTGGCGGGCAAGGTATTGCGCTGTGGAGCCAGGTACCGCCGATATTGTGGGTTGGGATCGGGGCAACCAACCAAGGCGATCTCGACCAGATAATGCGCCGGCACCATCCGGGTGTACGACGGATGGAACTGATCACCCAACCCGGCTTCGTCGAGCCATGCTTGAATTTCCTCGATGCGTTCGGCAACAATCAGGCAAGGCCCGGCGACCTGTTTGGCTAGAAAATATCGCATTGGGCGGCCGATGGACCGCGCCAATCTCACAATATTGCCCCGCTTCTGCAAAATGGCATATTGGCCCTCAATCGCATCCACGCGCGCGGGATCCCCAGAGGCAACCGCCTGGGCAGCTTCTTCCTGCGTCATGTTCAGCAGCACGTTGGCTTCCGGGTCGAGCAAGTCGACGAGCCGCTCGACCGTCGTGACGGATTGCATGGCGTTCCCTTCGTCTTTTGAGGGGCTGGAATAATTTGCCGGAAACGGAGATTTGCAACGTCACCCGGTCGATTTCGAGGGAGGTAGGCAACAAGGGGCACCAGCCACGTCGTTCCAGCGACAAAATCCTCTGGTCTTGCGACCATACCGGAACGACGTTTGGCTTGTTCGCAGCCTACAAACTTGTCTTGTACGAAAAAACTGAACCTCTAATCCAAAGGAGGGGCAGGCATTGTTGGCTTGCATTGTGATGCGATACGAGCCGAGTCGCAATCCGGTTCGGATGGACGGTTCCCACACGACTAGAAAGCTTGTATCAGCTCTTTCTCGACAAATGAGTCAAGTTCACAGCGACGGGCACCGGCCGCAGGTTGGTCGGGGAGCGGGTCACCGCAACCAATCGATAGCTCGCGTCAGTCCGAGGCCCAGCCTCGCTAGCACCGCTCTGAACAAGCTGCCGACCAACTCATGCTAGCTGCCGGCGAGTCTGTGACAAGATATCTGTTGCCACGACATCCAGTTTGCTGGTACTCTCCCGCACCAATTTTCTCGGCTGGTGGCCCATGCGCCCCGATGCCGTGACACACGTTATCGAACGTTCCTCCAGGATGAGCGACGGTGAGGCAGTTATGAAATGTAAAGCGATCTGGGCGACGCGTGTCGCAATCATGTCCTGGGCAGCGACCTGTCTGGTTCTTCCCCTGGGCGCGACAAATGTGTTTGCAGAGGAAGCGTATTGGATTTGGTCGCCGCAACATGATGGTGATGATGTCCCCCAAAGCACGTGTTATTTTCGCAAACGAATCGACGTGAATCGGCCCGACCAGGGTCGAGTTGAGATCGTTGCGGATGATGCCTACGACTTGCACGTCAATGGCCGCCGCGTTGGTCACGGTGAATCGACAGATCAACTCATCGAATATGATATTTCGCGTTACCTCATACGCGGCAGGAACGTGATTGGTGTCAAGGTCAGGAACATCCGTGGTTCGACAGCCGCATTGGCAGCGCGTGTTAGCGTTCGCGAAGAGGATCGCGAATGGAAATCGTACTCCACCGATAGCTCGTGGCGCACCAGCCTGAGCCCACTGCCATTTTGGACCAGCATACTCTACAGCGACAACCGTTGGAACGAGGCGCAGGAATTCGGCGAGCTCGGCAAGACCGCGCCGTGGGACGTACGCGAGAACATTTCAGAGGAAGAAGATTCCGCGCCAGAGGCCGAATCGCGTCGGTTCAATGTGGACAAGGAATTCGAGGTCGAACAGATTCTCGATCACGACCAAACAGGTTCATTGATTGCCATGGCGTTCAACGAATTTGGTCACATCTTGGCTTCGCGTGACGGCGGACCTTTGTTGTTGATCTACGACAGCGACGACGACGATCGTCTGGATGCTGTTCGTGAATACTGTGATAAGGTCAAGTCGTGCCAGGGAATCTTGCCACTAAATGGCAAGGTGTTTGTGACCGCCGACGGACCTGACGGGAACGCGTTGTACGTGTTGTCGGACGACAATCGCGATGGAAAGCTGGAGAGCGTCAAACCGATTTTGCAGTTCGAGCAATCAGGCGAACACAGCGCTCACGGGTTGGTCCTGGGTTCGGATGGATTGATATATGTTGTTGTGGGGAATAGCGCTTTGCCTCAAATCGAGGCGAGCGAGGAAAGCCCCTATCGAGGCTATTACGAAGGCGACCTGGTACCGCGTTACGAAGATCCGGGTGGTCACGCTCGAGACGTACGTGCGCCGGGGGGGCTGGTCATTCGCCTCGACACCGACGGTCAGAACGTCCAAGTCGTTGCGGGCGGCTTACGTAACGCTTACGACCTGGCGTTCAATCGCGAAGGCGAACTGATGGTTCACGACAGCGACATGGAATCCGACATAGGGACAACCTGGTATCGGCCGACGCGGCTGTATCATGTGACGCCGGGTGCCGAATTCGGTTGGCGCAGCGGCTGGGCGAAATGGCCAGATTACTTCATCGACTCACTCCCGGGAATCCTGGACACCGGCCGCGGTTCGCCAACGGGAGCCACGTGCTACGACCACTTTGCCTTTCCCACTCGTTATCAAGGCGCGATGTTCTATGGCGATTGGTCGGAAGGTCGCATTTTGGCAGTGACAATGAAGCGCAACGGCGCCTCGTACTCGGCCACCAGTGAGGTTTTCTTGCAAGGGCATCCGCTTAATATCACTGATCTCGCCGTCGGTCCCAGCGGCGCGTTGTATTTTGCGACCGGCGGTCGCGGCAGCAGTGGTGGCATCTATCGGGTGAAATGGAAGGGCGACATTCCAAAATCCGTCACCAACCTGGGAAAAGGGATCAGTCAAGCGATTCGCCAACCTCAACTCGATTCCGCATGGTCTCGCCAGAAGATCGCGGCCGTCAAATCGTCTCTCGGTGATGCTTGGCACGGGCAGCTTCGCGGTGTCGCCAGAAGTACTGCCAACCCGTGGTACTATCGCACGCGCGCCCTAACGCTGATGCAGCTATTTGGTCCACCACCAGACGCCAGTTTGTTGGTTAGTCTTTCTCGTGATGAGAACGAGATTGTACGTGGCAAAGCTGTGGAGTTGATGGGTTCGTTCCCCACCGAAGAGACACATAACCGGTTGGTCAAGTTGTTGGATGATCCGGATCGTATCGTTCGCCGGCGAGCTTGTGAAGCGTTGTTACGGGCCCAACAGGATACATCTCTGGAGGCCATCGCCGATCTCCTGGTAGCGGACGACCGTTATGAAGCCTGGGCGGCGCGGCGGCTATTGGAACGCCTGCCAGTCGACCAATGGCGCGAAGAGGTGCTGTCGTCCAACGACCATCGCTTGTTCATCCAAGGTAGCTTGGCACTGATGATTGCGCACCCGGACGAACTGCACGCGTCGTCTGTGATCAAACGATTTAACAGTCTGATCGACGAATTTGTCACAGATCAGAACTTCGTGGACATGCTGCGGCTGGTCCAGGTCGCCATACATCTGGGCGGTTTGGAAGCAGAGGACGTCCCCGAATTGCGTGATATTCTGGGTGGGGAGTTTCCTTCTGGCAACAAACAAATGAATCGTGAGCTGATTCGCATCTTGGCGTTTGCGCAAGCCAGCGAACCGATGGAACGCTATCTGGAGTACTTGTCGTCAAGTAACGCTAACGTGGAACGATTACACGTTGCGTTGCACTTGCGGTTTCTCAAACAAGGATGGCCGGAAGGCGGACGTCGGGACCTGATCGACTTCTTCGAGAAAGCCAGTAAATGGGGCGGCGGCGGCAGCTATAAGTCGTATCTTGCTAATATTGAACGCGACTTTGCCAAGATGCTTTCCGCCGACGAAGCACGTTCCATCCTGGCCATGGGCAACGACTATCCGAATGCAGCCTTGGGTGCTCTGTATGCGATTTCCGAAAACACAGATCGCGACTGGCTTCCGTTGCTCAAGACACTCGATGCTCAGTTGGAAAACAACAAAGAAGAGGTTGCTGGACAAGTCAGAACCGGCATTCTCGCCGTGCTGGCGCAGACCGGGACAGAGGAATCCACTGCTTTCTTGCGGGAAGTCTGGGAAAACGAACCGAGCCGGCGATTGGTCGCGACGTTGGGGCTCTCTCAAGCCCCCGATACGAACTGGGAATACCTGGTCCGCGCCGTTGAGACCTTGGAGGGTGACGCCGCGCGGGAAGTCATGATCAAATTGGCCGAAGTCGATGCCGCACCTAAAGAGCCGGAGTACTTCCGACAAGTTATCTTGCAAGGATTGAGGCTAAAGGAGAATGGTGCCGAGCAGGCAAATCTGTTGCTGCGCCATTGGTCAGGTCAGACATTTGGCGATCAGGATGCCTCCTGGAACGACGAACTGAAGCAGTGGCAACACTGGTTCCAGGAAGAGAATCCGGATAAACCACGCGCGGAATTACCTATGGCAAGCGCTGACAGCAAGTGGACGATGCACGACCTCCTCCATCATCTGACCAGCACCGAAGGTGGACATGGGACGGCCTCGAAGGGAGCCCTGGTCTTCGAGAAAGCCCAGTGTATCAAATGCCATAAGTCCGGCAGCCGAGGTGAATCACTGGGCCCCGACCTGACAGCCGTGAGCAAACGGTTCATGAAGAAACAACTTCTTGAATCAATTCTCTATCCTTCCCACGTGATCTCCGACCAGTATGCCTCCAAGACCGTGTTGACCAACAGCGGTCGGACCTATTCGGGCATTGTCGGTGGCGGTGGTCAAGACGAAGTCGTCGTCTTGCAGGCCACGGGAGAAAAGGTCAGGATCGAGAAAGACGATATCGACGAAATCGTTCCGAACCGAAAATCGTCAATGCCGGAAGGGTTGTTGGACACGTTGACCTTGGAGGAGATCTCAGATCTGTTTGCCTATCTGGGGATGATCCCGGTACAGAGTGTCGCGCGGCGCGACGATGGAACGACCGTCGAGTAAATTACGCAGGAAGGTTATCCAGATTTCACGTCCTGGGATCCAAATGATAAGCACTACGATCCGAAGTCCACACAAGCCAATCCGCGTTGGTTCATGGTGGACGTTCGCCTGGAGTTCGTGTTCAACGAGCTGATAGGCCTTCCAGACTTGCGACAATGCGCCTCACTAAAAGACATGGTGCTAGGCAACTCCCGATTAATAACATACCGTTGCTTGGTGTTTTCGATTACCCTCCCGAGACGTAGTGTGTGTTGATTTTTAGAGAGTCTCATGGAGGGG
>NYXM01000152.1 GCA_002685655.1 Planctomycetaceae bacterium | reverse complement strand
GTTCAAACACCGCGCGTGGAACACCACCGCTCGGCACGGCGATTGTTCCGCGGAGTCGGGTTGGGCTGGATGTTGCCTGCGGTGGGCTGCAGCGGCTGGGGTGACATTCGCCGCAAGCCGCTGCGGACGGAAAGGGATTACAGAGAAAGACCCTCGCGTGAGCCTCGTCAGGATCTGGTGCCGGCACTTCTTCAGGCAAGGGCTCAAGTAGAGATAACGGCGAGGTAATGGCCTCGCGTGCTCGAGTTGCGGACGACGGCGGTTCTTCGCCCGTCACCGGCAGCGATCGAACCGTGATCACAGCCAGCAGCACTGCTAGCAGCCAAATGTGGCTACGAACCGCACTCGACACACCGCTACCAGTCGCCCTGGCATGCTCGTTCATGCGGAATCCTCTCCCGTCACCACTCAGACTTCAACAATAAAATACGTGAAATTAAACTATATTTATCAAGTTTAACTCATCATTTGAACATCGTGGCGACGAAGGGGCGCGCTGGCTCGACGGGCCAGCCAAGAAGGGCTTTACAGTCGCGATGTCCGCTTCGTACACACAATCGACAGTCCGCGACGATTTCTTTTCCCGATTTGTTTGCCGAACCGGAAAAGTTTCCCTCATTGCGCCGGTCCGCGGAAAGTCTGCTCACCCGTAAGCGGGGTGAAAATAACTGTTTCGTGACGTGAAGAGGACAGTGAGCTTCGTTGTTCCCTTCGTCATCCGGCGCGCGCAAAAGGGGGCAGGGCGAAAAAGGGCCAAGCCCATTTTTCGGCCAACGTGTATGTCCAAAGGTCACAATTCACGGCCGAAAAATGCGCCAGCCCCCGTCCTGTGAACGGTTACGGCGTACCGGGTCCGGGTCCTCTACCCAACGCAATCCAAGAGCGGATATTTCTCCCCTAAGATTGGTTCACTTGGGACACCGAGCCATTTCTCCAACACCGCCGCGTAGACGCTGCGGAAATCGACTGACATCTTGAGGTTGTTGCGCGGCACGTCAGCCAGGCTTGGTTGCTTGCCGTGCAGACCGCCTTTCACGCCCGGACCGAACAGGAACATAGGCTGGGCCGAACCGTGGTCCGTCCCTTGGCTCTTGTTCTCGTCCACCCGCCTTCCAAATTCGCTGAAGGTAAACGTCATCACGCGGTCGGCGTTACCTTGGGCCGCCAGGTCTTTCTGGAAAGCGGTTACGGCGTCATTTAGTTGAGCCATCAAGGTGTTGTGACGGCCCCGCTGGTTACCGTGCGTGTCGTAGCCGCCTTGCTGTGTGTAGTAGACGCGCGTGCTCAAACCGCCCGCGATCATGCCGGCAATCAGCTTGAAGCTATTGGCCAGCCTAGTATTGGGATAGGTCACGCTTGGCTTGTACTTGCTGGCCACCTCGCGGACCTTTTCACTCGCGGCGTTCGCCGTGACGGCGGTCTGTGTGACGAACTGTAAATCAGCATTCCCAGCGCCCTGACCAATCTGGTTCAGCTTCTGGTACAAAGCGTACTCCGCCTCACCGCGTTCGGCTGTAAATTGGAACGACTGGGGAGCGTTGAAGCTGACACCTGGATAGCTTTGGCCTTTAAGGACCAAAGGTGCTCGGCCGCCACCGACCGAAACTGAGACGATCGGATCACCCTTGCCCTTGAAAGCATGATCGCAGTATCGGCCCAACCAGCCACCCGCCTCGCGCCATCCGCGATCCGCCGCCGACCAGATAGCCCGCGCCTCGAAGTGGCTGTAGTTGAAGCTTGGATAGCCCGTGCCCAGTACCACGGCGCACTGACCCTGGTCGTACAGCTCTTTGAACCCGGCCAGGTTCGGGTGCAGGCCCACTTCCTCATTGAGCTTGAGCACTTCGTTATCTTGGATCCGCGTCGCTTGCCGAAACTTGCCATACTCCTCCTGTCCGTAGGGAGGCACATCGCTAAGACCATCGTGACCGCCTTCCAGCAACAGTGCCACGGCAATCCGCCCGCCCGTCGGTGCCTCGGGCGCGCCGAGGGCCGAGCGAACCAGGAAATTCGGAAGCGCGCTGCTGACCCCGACTACACCCAAACCACGATTCAAGAAATCTCGACGAGTCGCAATAGAAGTTCGAGTCATCACTAACACTCCTTTATTGACTTAAAGACGTTAAAAAACTTTTTCGGCCAGGCGAACAATCCCACGCAGGCCGTTGCTATGTCATCTGGTACTCCGGAATACTGAACATCAAAACCAACATGGTGCGAAGCTTCGCATTGAGCTGGTTCCGTTGCTCCGCCCACTGTTCAGGCGCGGGCAACTCCCCAAGATGGTTCAACAGCTCGGTCCGCTTTTGCGGGTTCAACGTCTGAACCAGGCAGCAGCGGGCCAAGTAATCAACAATCTCGGCCGCCGTCTTGCAGTCCGCCTCTTCCAACAAGCCGACCACGTCGACGCCCGCCGGACCTTCCGGTTGCGGGACGCTCTTGACAACACTGGCCAGCAGGTTGTAGCGGATGAAGACGCGATTGGCGTTGATCCAAGCACGGCCTCGTCGCCAGCCCTTCACGTCCGGCGGCTCGAAGAGCTGTTGGCCCATCTGCTGCACGGCGGAATCAGCCGTTGCGTAGTTGGCATCTTCGACGCCCAGGTCGCGCAACGCCCCGACCACGAGTTGTACGGGGCTCTTGATCTGCGTACCCATGGCTTGCTGGCTATAAAACTGTTCTGACAGGAACAGGCTTTTCAGCATGGGAGCCTGATCGTACTGGTGAACCTGCAACACGCGGGCCAGACGGTCGACAGTATCCTGACTGGGATTCTCGTAAGCGAAGAACTGAAACAGCCTGAGCGCAATGAACCGGCCCGTCTCCGGCTGCTCGAGGATCAACGTCACCAGGTCGTCTCCCGTCCAGTTGCCGGTCTTGCCAAACACGGTTTTGTCGTCCACGTCGTGGCTGTCGGCGATGTAGCGGAACTGGCCGGTGTAGTGATCGTAGGTATAGCCCGTCAAGGCACGGGACGCTTGGCGAATGTCCTGTTCCGTGTAGCCCTGGTCAAGGCCCATGGAAAACAGCTCCATGATCTCGCGCGCCAGGTTTTCGTTGGGCTTACCTTTGACGTTCTGGTTGTTATCCAGATACAGCAACATAGCCGGATCGTGGACGATGCCGTACAGCAAGGCCCCGAAGTTGCCGTTGGCGTGCTCGCGGAAGAGCTGGTTCTGCAAATACATGATGTAGCTGTGTTTCACCGTGCTGTACTGCGCGGCAAAATGACCATGCCAGAACAGGGCCAGCTTCTCCTGCAGTGGGTTTGGCGATTCGACCATCCGTCTAATCCACCAGCGGCGCAGTCCAGCCAGCTGGTTGTTCTCCGCCTGTTGCCTGCGGCTGTTGAACTTGCCCCTAATCGGGCCGCCAAGCTTGCTTTCCAGCGGCAGGGGACGTTCCGGCGGGAACGCATCGAAATCGATGTTCGTCGTCGACCGTAGGTGGTAATCGACCATGTAATCCACGGCCTCGTACAACCCCATATCGTGCAGCTTTTCTACCTCATCGAGCGTGCCGCCGAACCCGGCTCGGACCAGTAGATGGCGGGCTTTGGCGTAATCCCAAGCGGCAGGGTTCAGCGGTTTCAGTCCACCGAGGGCAGCCGAACTGGCAGTGTCAGCGGTTCCGCGGGCAGCATTTCGTTCCGCTTTCTTCTGCACCAGGGTTTTGTCAGCCGCGGTCTGTTCGTCGTCGGCCTTCTTGGCCGCGACCGTGGCCGCGGCGAGTTTTTGGGTAGCCGCTGCCTCAGCCGCCACTGCGGTAGCTGCGGCGGTCTCAGCGGCTTTCTGCTCGGCTGCAGCTTTCTCCGTCGCCGCTTGCGAGTTTTTGGCGGTGTTCTGGCTATTGGTAGCCAGTAGAGCCACTTTCTGGGCAGTAGCCTTCATGTCGGCCGAGGCTAACTCGGCCGTAGTTCGCGCGACGGCAGCTTCCGCCGCGGTTTTCCGACCAGCTTCTGCCGCCTGCCCTGCCTGTTTCCAAGCTTGCGCTTTCTGCCCGACGGTTCCCGCCGTTGTCACTATCGTGGCGGCCAGTTTAGCCGCTTCCTGCGCGACTGGTTTCAGCCCTTCACTGGCGGTTGCTGCGACTTTGTCCACGGCAACTTTGGCGGCGGTAACTTGTGCCACCAGTCCTTTGCGAGTCCCGTCTTCTTGCGTGGCCGCTTGAGCCAACGCCTTTGTCGTCGCATCGCTCGCGGCAGCTGTGTTCTGGGCCGCTGCGTCCCTTTCCGCCAAGGTCTGCTCGGCAGTGTTGCGCTGGGCAGCGGCCTGCAAGGCAGCCAGCCGAGCAGCTTCGGCTTTCTGCGACGCATCCTTCAATGACTGGACCTTCTGACCAACGATTCCCGTTGCTGCCACCACAGCTGCCGTGGCCTCCGCGGCCTGTTCGGCAGCCTCCTTCCTGGCATCCCCCTGGGCTGCGTTAGCCTTGGCGACCAAGGCCAGGGTCGCTGCCGCCTGCGCGGTGAGTTCCTTCCGAGCCGTCTCTTCATCGCTGGCCGCTTGGGCTGCCGCCTTCTGGGCCGCTTCGCTGGCTGCAGCCGTTTCTTTGACCACCTGGTCTTTGACCTGCAGGTCATGCTGGGCGGCCATGCGTTGGATCGCCGCTTGCAGCGCTGCCGCGCTGGCGGCATCTGATTTCTGCAAGGAGCCTTTCAGAGCTTGTGTCTGTTGGGTCAGTGTTTGGGTCACCGCCACCAAAGCGGCCACTGTTTGTGCTGCCTGTTGAGCACCGGCCTTCTCGGCTTCGTTTGCGACGGCAGGGGTTTTGTCGACGGCCGTTTTCAAGGCGGGGGCCTGGTCAGCCAACGTCTTGCGGGCGGCCTCTTCGGCCGTCACCGCTTGAGCTGTCACTTTGCGGGCCGCATCCAGTGCGGCAACAGCATCTTTGGCGACGGTGTCTTTCACGGTCAAGGCTTTTTCGGCCGCCGCCTGAGCGGTTGCCGCATCGGTGGCCGCCTTTTGAGCCGTGGCTGCTGCTGCCAGATCGGTCTTGGCATTGGCGGCTGCCGCCGTTGCCATGGCAATCTTTTCTTCCAGCGTCTTCTGCGCCGACGCCTGGTTGGCTTGCGCCTGCTGCTGGACCTGTTCCGCGGCGACGCGAGTTGCTTCGGCTTTGTCGGAAGCAGCCTTCTTCTGGGCCGCTAGTTTCGCCGTATCCGCCACGGGCTTGTCGAAGTTGGGCGTCAAATTCCAGGCATCAACAGCGAGTTTTTGAGCCGCATCGAAGGTCGCCTTTGATTTGTCTTGCGCCTCTTTCTCTGCGGCGACGGTGGCCGGCAAGGCGTCTTGCAGGGGTTGCAAGTCCGCCACAAGTTTGTCGACGGCCTGCTGGGCCAAAGCGACTTTCTCAGCCGTGGCGTTGGAAACTTCGCGCTTCTCCGCCAGCGCTTTCTCCGCCGCTTCTTTCTGCTTTACCGCATTGTCAGCACCTACCTGCGAAGCTTTGGCGGTGTTCTGGGCGGTGGTGGCCGTCTGCGCAGTCGCCTTGGCGTCAACCGTTTCGTCAGCCAGAGCGAATTCCGCGGTGGTTCGCTCGATGCTGGCAGGTGACACCACTTTGCCGGCCACACCTGCCTTCTGTACGGCCTGTTTCCTGGCCAGCGTTTTTTGGTCAACAGTTCCCGCCGTCGTCACGACCGTAGCGGCCAGCTTGGCAGCCTCCTGGGCCGTGGGTTTCAGCCCCGCACTGGCTACCGCGGCCACCTTGTCCACGGCCGCCTTGACGGCTGCAATTTGGGTCGCCAACTGCTGGCGAACTGCCTGTTCGTCGTTTTCCGCTTGCGCAGCCGCTACGTCTGCCGCCTCTCTGACTGCCGGCGCGTTTTTGACAAGGTTGGTTTTGTCTGCCCAGGTCTTCTCGGCAGCGGCACGCTCGATAGCGGCTTGCATTGCGACCCGCTTTGCGGTGTCTGCCAGTTGCCAGGCCTGCCTTAATGCCTCCGCCGTTTGAGCGGCAGTTTGCGTTACCGCTGCCATCGCCGACGCCGCCTTGGCCGCCTGCTGTGTGGCCTCGTTCTTGGCGTCGCCTTGCGCTGCAACGGCCTGATTCGCCGCTGTGCTGGCCGCTGCCACCAGGGCAGCCAACTCTGTCCGTGCCGCTGCCTCCTCGCTGGCGGCTTTGGCAACCGTTTTCTGCGCAGCATCGGCGGCGGCCGCAGCGTTTTTGGCAGCCAGGTCTTTACCAGGAAGGTCTCGCTCGGCAGCCATCGCGTCGACTGTCGCCTGCAACGCGGTGGCCCTGGCCGCGGCTGCATTCTGCGTCGCCTGCTTCGATACCTGCACTTTCTGGGCGACATTTTGCGTCGCAGTCAGCAGAGCCGCCACAGCTTGAACTGACCGTTGGGCAGCTGGTTTTTCGCCGGCGGGAGCGGCGGCAAACACTTTGTCCGTGCCGACTTTCAGCGCAGCGGCTTGTTGCCCCAGGGTTTTCCTCGCCGCCTCTTCGTCCGTCGCCGCTTGTGCCGCCACTTTGTCGGCTGCGTCGCGGGCGGCCACCGCTGCCTTGGTCGCCGTGTCTTTGGCAGTCAGCACTTTCTCAGCTTCCACCCTCGCTTTTTCCGCCTCCATCGCGATCGCTTGAGCCTTGACCGCAGCCTCCTGGTCCGCGACAGCTTGCTGGATGGCGGCCGCGATCGTGTCCACCGCGGCCTGGGCAGCCTCCGCTGCCACCGCCGCCTTGTCGGCCTCCTGCTGGGTCTGCTGGGCCGCTTCCGCAGCCGCTGCCACCTCAGCGTTTTTTAGCGCCAGGTCTCTCTCGGCGCCAATTCGTTTGGCCTTGGCATTTTCGACGGCCGCGTGTGCCGCCCCCACGCCCGGGAAATCCGGGGCCTGGGCCTCAGCAACACGGCCGCTTAACAACAACACAAACATGGGAACTAGCAGTGCGAGTCTTTTGACTGTCCGTTGCATGACGCCTGTTTCCTATGGTCAGGTGAACTCCGTGCTGTTTCAACCAAATATCGATTCGGGCGAAAGCGCGCCCCAGCGGCGTGCCGCGCCAGTCGTACGCCTCAGGCAATGCAGTCTGTAGGCGCATATCTGCCGCGCAAGATCGGCTCGCTTCGGCGCCAAGCCTGTTCTCGAATATCGCGGCGTAAACGCAACGGAAGTCGATCTCCATCTTGGAGTTATTCCGCTTGCTGCTCTGCCCACGCGGGCTACCGGGCAGAGCAGCGACGCTATCACTCAGCTCCCTTTATTCCAGATTGCGCATTACTCAAGTATCACAAAACGCGTTGTGAGAAAGCAATTCAGGCAATGCAGTCTGTAGGTGCAAACTTGCCGCGCAAGATCGCCTCACTGGGCGTGCCGAGCCATTTCTCAAGTATGGCAGCGTAGACATGGCGGAAGTCGAGCTGCATGGGGAAGTTGTCAGACTTGGTAGTCTTCTCGTCGAAAGGTGGTTGCTTTCCGTACACACCAGCTTTAACACCGGAGCCGATAAGGAGCATGGGCTGAGCGGCACCGTGGTCGGTCCCTTTGCTCTTGTTCTCTTTCACGCGCCGGCCGAATTCACTGAAGGTGAACGTCAAGACGCGATCGGAATTGCCATGCTTTGCCAAGTCCTTGTAGAAGGCTGAGACCCCTCCGTTAATCTGTGTCATCAGATTGTCGAAGCCGGGCTTCTGGTTCGAATGGGTGTCAAAACCTCCTTGAGAGAGATAAAAGAGCCGAGTGCTCAGACCACCATTGATCAGCCCAGCGATCGTCTTGAACGAGTTGGCGATCCCGGTGTTGGGATACTCCACCTTGGGCTTGTAGTTGCCGGCCAGCTCGCGAATCTTTTCACTGCTGGAATTGGCAATGGTCGCCGTTTGGGTCACGAACTGCAGATCCTTGTTGACTTTATCCGGATCCGCCTGGTTGAGCTTGTTGTAGAGCGCCAAACCCTTCTCCGATCGGTCACCGGTGAAGCTGAAGGAATTGGCCGACGTAAAGCTGATGGCCGGATGCTCGGCTCCCTTGATGGCAATGGGTGCCAAGCCGCCGCCGACGCGCACCGCCAGCGTAGGATCGATCTTGCCCTTGAAGGCGTGATCGCTGTACTTACCAAGCCAGCCGTGCAAAACGGCACTGTCCCATCCCGTGTTTTCGTCCCTGTTGCGAACCAGGGGATCACCCGTTTCCCAAATCTTGCGGCCAAGGAAGTGACTGTAGTTGAAGCTGGGGTATCCCGTTCCCAGGACCACGCCCAACTGCCCCTCGTCGTAAAGCTCCTTTAAGCCGGTCAACTTTGGATGAAGTCCCACTTCGTCATTGAGCTTGTGGACCTCTTTTTCGGTGTACCGGATGTTGGGTCGAATCTTGTGGTACTCGTCGTGACCGTACGGAACGACGTCACTAGCGCCGTCGTGGCCACCGTAGAGATAGAGGGCAACCACCACTCGATGATTGGATGGCTCTGGAGCGCCCAGCGCCGAATTGACCAGGAAGTTCGGCAGCGCGGATCCGACGCCCACCAAACCGAGACCACCCGCCACGAACTCACGTCGCGTCGCAATTCTAATTCTCGACATCACAAAATCCTCACAAAAAGTACGGATGCGTTCACATTGCACCGTGACACCAAATCACGATGCGCAGACCAGCTCGCAGTCACACCAGCGCGACTGCGAGGCCGTTAGAAAAACAACTAAGTCATCTGATAATTCGGCGTACTCAACATCAGGACCAAGAGAGCGTGCAATCTTCCGTTGATCTGGCTCCGTTGGTTCGCCCACTCAGGCTGAGGGGGCAACTCTCCGAGAAAATCAACCAACTCCTTTCTCTTTTGCTCACCCAGAGGTTTGACAAAACACGTTTTTAGTAAATGGTCCACCACCTCGGCCGACGTCTTGCAATCTTTACCCTCCAGCACGGCGACCACATCAACGCCGCGCACGTCCGGGCGAGCGATCGACCGCAACAAGCTGGCGGTGGAGTTGTAGCGGAGAAAAACACGGTTGGCGTCGATCCAGGCCTGACCCAACCGCCACCCTTTGACGTCGGGCGGCTGGAACAAAGTCTGGCCCGCGCCTTGTATCGCCGCGTCCAAGGGCCGGTAGTCACTGACTCCTTTGACCCCAAAGTCGCGCAGCATACCGACCGTCAGTTGCACCGGGCTCTTGATCTGCGTGCCCATCGCCTGCTCGCTGTAAAACTCTTCCGAAAGGAAAAGATTCTTCATCAGAGGAGCCAACTCGTAATTATTGGCTCGCAACACGGATGCCAAACGATCGACCGTCTGATCGCTGGGATCCTGGTAGGCAAAGAAGTTGAACAGCTTCTCCCCGATGAACCGGGCGGTGACTGGCTGCTCCAGGATCAGCTTGACCAAATCGTCGCCTGACCAGTTGCCGGTCTTGCCGAAGATGGTCTTATTCTCCGTATCGTGTTGAGAGTCGACGTAGCGGAATTGGGCGGTGTAATTGTCAAAGTTGTAGCCGGTCAAGGCGCGAGCGGCCTCCCGGATATCTTCTTCCGTGTAGCCCTGGTCCAAACCCATGGCAAACAGTTCCATGATCTCCCGCGCCAGGTTTTCGTTGGGATGGCCCTTGTAGTTATCGTTGTTGTTCAGGTAGCGAATCATCACCGGATCGTGCGTGATCCCGTAAAGCAAGGCACCAAAGTTGCCCGCCGCGTGGTCGCGGAAGAGCTGATTCTGGAGGTAGAATGCATAGCTGTTTCGCACGGTGTTGTACTGGGTCGCGAAATGGCCATGCCAGAACAGCGTCAGTTTCTCTTGTAACGGCCGAGGCGACTCGACCAACCGCTCAAGCCACCATAGCCGGAGCCTGGCTAGCTGAGCATTTTCCCGATTGGTTCGCGCCGCATTGATCCGGTTGCGCACCTCGGTGCTGTATTTACCTTCCAGCGGATCGGGCCGATCGGGTGGCAAACCGCTGAAGGCAATTTTGACGGTCGGCTGTTTGTCAAAGTCAACCACGAAATCGACTGCCGCGTGCAAACCCAAGGCGTGTAGCTTCGCCACTTCGTCAGGAGTCGCTCCAAAGCCAGACCGAACCAGCAGATGGCGGGCCTTGGCATAGTCCCAGGCGTTCGCAGCCAGTGGGGTCAAACCCCCACGAGTGTTCGCCAGCGTAACCGCGGATTTGGCGATCGCGGCCTTCCAAGCAGCGTCCTTTTCCGCAACCACTTTGTCGGCGGCCACTTTCTCGGCGTTGGGCTTCTGAGCCGCAGTCTTCGCGGCAGCGGCAGCCTTGTCTGCGGCAGCCAAATCCGCCGTAGTTTTCTTGACGACGGCGGTCTTATCAGCCACCAGTTTCGTGGCAGCCGTCTTCTCGGCGGCAGCCTTGTCGGCAGCAGCCTTGGACGATGCCTGGACCTTTTGAGCGGCGGTCAGAGCGGCCGCGGCTTTCGGCGCGGCGGCAACTTTTTCGGCGAGCGTCTTTTCGGCAGCCGTCTTTTCGGCAGCGGCTTTCGTGGCGACCTGTTCAGCCACTTTCTTCTTCGCGGCATCCTTCTCGGCGACGGCTGCATCGGTGGCGGCCTTGGCGGCCGCGGTTTTCTCGGCGACAGTCTTCTCGGCAGCCGTTTTTTCAGCAGCAGCTTTCTCCGTGGCCGTCTTGGCGGTGGCCACGACCTTGTTAGCATTGGCAAGAGCAGTGGCAGCTTTCTGATCGCCAGCCGTCTTGTCTACCAGCGCTTTGTCCGCGGCAGCCTTCTCCGCAGTCGCCTTGTCGGCAGCGGCCTTGGCCGCGACAGCCTTGCCAGTAGCGGCTTTTTCGGCAGCGGCCGCCTTGGCCACTGCGGCAACCTTTTGCGACCGCGTCTTCTCGGCGGCGGCTTTCGCAGTCAGTGCCTGGCCTTGAGCGTTCCGTGCATCGATGGCGGCTTTGTCAGCAGCCGCCTTGGCGACCTTGAGTGCGGCGGCTGCGGCTTTCTCAGCCGCGACCTTTTCCGCAAGCGCTTTCTCGGCAGCGGCTTTCTCAGCTGTGGCTTTGTCGGCAGCGGCCTTGGCGGCAGCGGCAGTCTCCGCAGCAGCCTTCTCCGCAGCGACTTTCTCGGCAAGCGCTTTCTCGGCGGCAGCCTTCTCCGCAGCAACCGCCTTTACGGCGGCATTCGCCTTATCCAGGTCGGAAGGAGGAGCCGCTTGCCCCACCGCAGAACAAACAACAACCAGTACCAAGCCGGTAATCCAGCCGCGAATAACTTCTTTGTCACATTTCATGATGCGTGACTCCTTCAAACGAGTGATATCCACACCTTGTTAAACAAACGTCCCGCGACCACGCCTCCTTGCCGACCGCCCAAGCACGCCCCATCGACGCGCTCCGCCGGTTCTAGTTATCCGTGCGGATCGTCTACGCTATGCAGTCCACGGGCGGATATTTCTTTTCCAGTATCGGTTCGCTGGGCGTACCCAGCCATTTCTCAAGTATCGAGGCATAAACGCCACGGAAGTCGACCTGCATTTTCAAGTTATTGCGATCGTCCAGATCCGTGAGACTCGGCTGCTTGCCATGTACGCCTGGTTTAACACCCGAGCCGAACAAGAACATGGGCTGCGCCAAGCCATGGTCCGTTCCGCCGCTATAGTTCTCCGGCACGCGCCGGCCAAACTCGCTGAACGTAAACGTCAGCACTCTTTCGGAGTTTCCGCACCGCCCCAGATCCTTGTAGAATGCCGAGATCGTTTCGCTCAATTCGTTCAGCAACAGATCCAGCCGGCGAATCTGGTCGGCGTGCGTGTCGTAGCCGCCGAACACCGCGATGCCCTGGGCCGCGTAGTACGCCCGCCCTTTGAGCCCGCCGTTGATAAGACCGGCAATCGTTCGTACAGAATTGCCGAACTGGGTGTCCGGATAGGTTACCGGAGTCTGGTACTTGCTCGCCTGCTCGCCTAGCTTCGTACTGGCGGCGTTTGCGTTTACCGCAGTCTGAGTGATGAACTGCAGATCTTCCGCCGAAGCACCGGTCATCTTGTTGAGCTTTTCGTAGAGCGCGTGGCCACGCTCGGAACGCTCGCCGACAAAACGGAACGAATCCGGTGAAGAGAAACCGACGCCCGGATGCTCTTTTCCGGTGATGATCAGTGGCATCCGGGCGGGCCCGACCGCCACGTTCAGCGTGGGGTCCTTGTCTTTGCAGGCGGCATCCACGTACCGGCCCAACCAGCCCGTCGCGCCAACCGCACCAGTTGAAACACCCGTCTTGGCCGCCTCCCAGATGTTCCGCCCCACGAAGTGGCTCAGATTAAAGTTCGGGGATCCCGTACCCAGGACAACGCCAAACGCTCCCTGGTCCAACAGCTCTTTGAATCCCGTCAGCTTGGGATGCAGACCGACTTCATCGTTCAGCTTAATGACATCCTTGGCGGGGATCCCGACAGTCTTGCGCTGCTTGTAGTACTCGTCATGGCCGTAGGGAGGGACCAGGCTCAACCCGTCTGGCCCGCCGGTCAACAGCAGCGAGACGACGATCCGATCGCTCGAGGAATCCTCGGGGGCCGCCAGTGCGGAGCGAACCAGGAAACTAGGCAATGCGGACCCGACGCCCACAATGCCCAAACCACGACTCAGAAAATCTCTTCGTGACGCGACGTTGATGCGGCTCATTGTGGCTTTCCTTTGACTAATGTTAGTGATTTGATCAACTTTGCGCTTGTTTGTGGAATATGAAACCAAGACAAGAGTTGCAGGCGGTCTGCCTGCACTACGACCTGATCTATGTCACCTGGTACTCCGGCATACTCAACATGAGGATAAGCGCGCTCTGCATCTTCTCGTTGATTTCGGCTTGCTGCTTGGCCCATTCGGATTGTGGTGGGAGCTGGCCGAGGTAGTCGATCAGTTCCTTTCGCTTCTCTGAACTCAGCGGTTTGGCCAGACACGCTTTGGCCAGATAGTCCACCGCCTCGCCCGCAGTTTTACAGCCACCGCTTTGGACCAGCGTAACAACATCGATGCCGCGCCGCCCACCCGGTTGTGGCACTGACTTGATCAAGTCGGCCACCGCGTTGTAGCGGATGAACATCCGGTTCGAGCTGATCCATGACCGGCCATAGCGCCAGCCCTTGACATCCGGCGGCTCGAACAGTTCCTGGCCCATCTGCCGTATCGCACCGTCCAGCGTTCCGGAATTCGTCACGTCCTTAACACCCAGATCTCGCAGCAACCCAACGACCAGCTGGACGGGGCTCTTGATCTGGCTGCCCATCGCGCTGTCGCTGTAAAACTCTTTCGAGAGGAACAGGTTCTTGAGCATTGGCTCCAACTCGAACTCATTAGTCCGGAGCACCGTTGCCATCGCTTCCACTGTTTCCTGGTTCGGATCACGATGGGCAAAGAACTCGAACAGTCGACTCGCGACAAAGCGGGAGGTTGTCGGTTGGTCGAGAATCAGTTTGACTAAATCGTCGCCGGTCCAAGGACCCTTCTTGCCGAAAATCGTTTTTTCGCCGGTGTCATGCTGTGCGTGAACGAAACGGAACTGGCCGTTGAAGTGATCGTAGGTGTAACCGGTCAGCGCCCTCGCGGCCTGGATGATGTCTTCCTCGGTGTAGCCCTGGTCCACTCCCATGGAAAACAGCTCCAGGATCTCTCGAGCCAGGTTCTCGTTCGGCTGGCCTTTGACGTTCTTGTTGTTGTCCAAGTAGCGGAGCATCGCCGGATCGTGGACCATGCCATAGAGCAAGCCTCCGAAGTTGCCGGCCGCGTGCTGGCGTAGAAGCTGGTTCTGGCGGTACATGTTGTAAGCATGTGCGACCACACTGTTCTGCGTGGCGAAGTGGCCGTGCCAGAACAGAGCCAGTTTCTCTTGCAGTTGCCGCGGCGATTCGACCATCCGCTCTAGCCACCACAACCGAAGAGGACCGAACTGAGAGCCCTCGGCCAACCGGCGACCCTGAACTCGGGCGGCTGCCCCAGGAATCCGCGCCTTGCCAGCGAAGGCGGCAATCGGTTCCGGCCGCTCAGGCGGCAAGCCGTCGAAAGGAAGGTTCGGTGCCGGCAGAAACGCGTATTCCACCAAGTAGTCCACCGCTTTGTACAACCCCATCTT